>CAMWOD010000021.1 GCA_947175715.1 uncultured Porphyromonadaceae bacterium | reverse complement strand
GGGTTATCAGCGTGGGATGTCTTGTGGCGCTCAGCGTGTTGTCGATGTGGATAGCCATGTTCTGGGTGCAGTTCCTTGGCCGGTGTATGTCACTAATGCTCTACCACATGCAGCGCAGATCTCATAAAGATAAGCCTCAGATTTGCGGACGCACTGTGTATGTGGTTAATCTCACCCTGATTTGGTCGTCGCTGATAATGATAGCATATTATATCGCAATCAATTATACTGACTGGATTTCGGAGGTGTGGCTGAAAAATGTGCCCGTCAACCATGAGATACCTTATATCCCAATCCTTATTACGGGGCCGGTGTCGGTATTGATTTGCTCATGGCTGCTAATGAGCGGTCGCAAACATCCATTCTGCCGCCGTTGCGTCATATCCAATGGTGATCCTGCCGAACGCGGTTTTATTGGCCGAGTACTCGATCAGGAGAGTAGTACGCAAATGTGGCTGTTGCTCATCTTGTCGTTGCTGCTCACCATAGGGGAATATGCATATTATGTGATAAGTTTCATCACTACCGATCTCAACTCAAGCGATGCGTTCTTCTTCGGATGGGTGCCTGCTATAGTCTACGTGATGTCGTTGGCTTACTTGTCGTTGCGATATTCCGGATTGTTGGCTTACTATATCCGCGAGCTTTCGGGCACAGTCTTTCAAAAAGGTAACTTCTCAATGGTGCGTTTCCTCATAATCAGTGGCGACCACCTGTTTCTGGCCGAGCCCGACTCGACGTCCAACTTGGTGAATCTTCAAAACTCAAAGTACGACACACCCTCAGTACTCACGGTGGCATATCAAAGCCGCATCAGCGATTGGGAGGCTGAAAACTATTTTAAGGGAACTTCGGGAATCGATGCCAAGATCCGCTTTCTTTATCGTACGGACACTGAGGATTCGGGGAGTAATATTTTTCACTTCGCAGCATTAATTGAAGATACAAATATAATAGACGAACAGTCGCGACTGAAGGGGCAATGGGTGACCCTGAGTACATTGCAATCGATGATGGACCAGAATCTCGTAGCCCCGCTTCTAATGTCGGAGATACATCGTATATACAATGTGACTATGGCGTGGAAAACCTACGACCGCAGCGGCACGCGTCTATACGATATCAAGAATTACCGTCCGGCTTTTCGCCTACGCGACCTCCCCAACTGGGATGTGGACTACAACGACAGCACATGGCTTCAAGTGGCTGATAATAATGAAGATCGACCATTCTTCCACCTGCGTAAGTTGTGGCGCAAATACATTCACGGTTCAGGGCATTGATACATGGGTAGGCCACCAATACTTGTCATTACAGGTCCCACTGCATCGGGTAAGACACGCCGTGCTGTCGACTGTGCGCGGGCGCTGGGCGGAGAGATTATCAGTGCCGATTCCCGACAGGTATATCGGGGCATGGATATAGGCACTGGCAAGGATGTCGACGAGTATGGCGATGTGCCCTATCACTTGATCGACATTGCCCAGCCAGGTGAAAAATATAATCTTTACCGCTACCTCGATGACTACGATCGGGCGCTCAACGACATATATGGTCGCAATTCTATGCCGGTGCTCTGTGGAGGTACGGGATTGTATGTGGAGTCGGCAATCAATGGTGTGAAATTGCCACAGGTGCCCGAGAATAGGGAGCTACGCGCATCGCTTCGCGGTAAATCACTCGAAGAGTTGACATCGATACTTGCGTCGATGAAGGTGCTCCACAATGTCACTGACGTGGATTCATGCCAGCGAGCCATACGGGCCATTGAAATTCAAACTTACTACGCAGCCAACGATTGCAACCCACAGCCGTTGACCATCGCTGCTCATGACACTCGTACGCCGGCTGTAGTGGTAGGCGTGGATATTGACCGCGAGGCACGCAGGGAGCGCATCACTCAGCGACTTCACAACCGTCTCGACCAGGGGATGGTTGACGAGGTGCGTCGACTTATCGATGGCGGCGTCGCTCCTGACGATTTGATTTATTATGGACTTGAATACAAGTATTTAACGCTCTATGTGATAGGTGAGCTTAGCTACGAGGAGATGGTGCGACAACTCGAAATAGCGATACATCAGTTTGCCAAGCGGCAGATGACGTGGTTTCGCGGCATGGAGCGTCGAGGTCACACCATACATTGGCTACCCTACGACTTGCCCACTGAGGAGTTCGTCGGTCGCGTCGATGAGTTGCTGCGACAACATGCTAAAAGAGATGTGAGCTAATTGTAAATCAATTGTATTCTAATTATTTCAGAAAAAACGTTAACTTTGCAATCCCAAACCTTAAGTCAATTAAATAAAAATAAATAAGACGTATGAAGACAAGTGTAGTTGGTGTAGTAGCGATTACGGTTGCTCTACTCTGCTCATGCTCAGCACACAAGAAGGTGCCTCTGATACAGAATGCTGATACTATCCCCGCTGAGATACTGGCTCAGCCTATTCGCGTTGAGGACCCGATACTTCAGCCTGGCGATATGCTCAATATCGAGGTGACTTCGACCGACCCCATAGCCACTGCCCCATTCAACAAAGGACGCTATCTCGATGCTGAGGGCAAGATACAGACAATATCACGAGCCAACGGCAGTAACCTGATGCAAGGTAACAATAGCGTCACCAGCACGGCTTCGACCGAGTATTATCTTATCGACAAGGATGGCAACATTAATTTCCCTATCGTCGGAGAGATACACCTTGCCGGTCTCACTAAGGATGAAGCTCAGGATGAGATTGTAAACTCTATATATCCCAAGTATCTGAAAATTAAACCTACCGTTGATGTCCGCTTCATGAACTTCCGCGTCACAGTGCTCGGTGCTGTGGGGAGTCCGGGTATCATAGTATCGCCCAATGAACGCATCAACATATTCGAGGCGTTGGCTATGGCAGGTGACCTTGACATCCAGGCCGACCGCGAGAATATTCTGCTGGTGCGCACCCATCCCAATGGCACCCGCGAGACACACCGCCTGGATGTACACGACAAAAACATGCTGTTTTCACCATACCTTTATCTCCAGCCCAACGACATGATTTACGTAAACTACAATCGCTCGGGCGCGCAAAATGCATGGCAAATATCTCAGGGATTTACCACCACTCTCGCTGTGGTGGGTGGATTGTCGTCGGTAACGGCATTGGTAATCAGTATCATTAACCTGACTAAATAAATTCGCATATGAGTGCCAGTGACAATGCGGAAAAAGATAAAGAACAATTAGGTGAATCGTTTGCCCTTGGGGCTTTACTCCTTGACTACCTCGCCAATTGGAAGTGGTTTGTGCTCAGCGTGCTGCTGTGTGCCATAGGTGGCTATTTTTATATAGCTACCGTGGTCCCTACCTACGAGGTGACCGCATCGATTTATCTCAATGGAGAAGATGCCAACTTTGCATCGCAAACTGTGTCGATGTCGGATGCGGCAATGTTGTCGTCAAAGCAGTTTCTTGACGAGACAGAGCTTGAGCTGATGAAGTCGCGCAACAATATGATGAAGGTTGTGGATTCGCTGGACTTATACTATTCATACGCTGAGATAGGACGTTTCCGCAACATACCATTGTATAAATCCAATCCTATAAGTGTGCAGCTTGATACACCTTATCTTGCCAATCTTGAGAGGGAAGTAAGACTTAAGATGACTAATAACGAAAATGGTGGAGTAAACATCAGCTTGGGGAACACAAATGAAGACCAGGAAAAATTCTTTGAGGTAAAATCGTTTCCCGACACTATAAAATTGGCTGAAGGCCCGCTTATTGTCAAGCGAAATGAGGACATACCTATGCTCGACAATCCGATGCAAGTGCGCATCATGCCCAGAAAGATGGCTGCGGCACGCATCTCGGCTGGCATGAGCATACAGTATGCCGAAAACTCATTCACTGTGGTTCGTGTCAAGTACAATACCCCGATCATAAAAGAGGGTCAGGACGTGATCAATGCGATGATCAAGTTTTACAACGACGATATCATAGCCGACAAAAACCGAGCCGCTCTGCAGACCGAGGCTTTCATCGTAGAGCGTCTTGAAATGATAGCCGACTCACTTAAAAGTGTAGAAACTCAGCTCGAACAATACAAACGCCAGAACAACGCCATCAATCTGCAGAGCCAAACCCAAATGGATATGGCTCAAAAACAGGCTGCTGAAAGCGAGATCGTAAACCTACGAGCCGAGCGCGAATTGCTCGTAGATGAGCGCAATCACATACAAGGACTGGCTGAATTTGCCCCTATTTACAGCGCCGGTGTGGATGCGGGCATCAACTCTAAGGTGGAAGAGTACAACCGAAAGGTACGCAGCTACGAAAATCTTGAAAATCTCACTGACGAGAATAGTCAGAAGCGAGAATTAAAAGAGACAATTCCTCAGCTCAAACGCGGTATAATATCGGCCATAAATCAGCGAATCAGGGATTATGACCGTCAGATCAGTGCAAAGATGAGTCAGGCTGGTCAGGCTGAAACCAATATTCGCCAAGACCCCACCAAGGATAAGGGACTTCAGGAGATATTCCGCGATCAGCAGGTGAAAGTCAATATTTACACCTTCTTGCTTCAAAAGCGTGAGGATATAGCCTTGCAGAAGAATCTTGCCACCCCCACAGCACGTCTTATTGACGATCCTACAGGCTCGGGGCCCGTAGCGCCCAACAGTAGGATGATTTATGCCATCGCCATCCTTATCGGATTGGCCATCCCTGGGGTGTGCATATATCTGCGACGCATGCTGTTCCCGGTGTTCAAGGATAAAACCGAGCTTGAGCGCGTCACCAAGGTGCCAGTGCTTAGCGAAATATGCAAGGTGCGCAATCCCGCTCCCATTGTAGTGTCGCATGGTGGCTCAAGTGCTGAGGACGAGCTTTTCCGCCTGCTGCGCAACAACATCCAGTTTGTGCTTGGCAAAGGTAAAGTGATGCTGGTTATGTCGTCGCTATCGGGCGAGGGAAAGACTTTTGTGGCTACCAACGTTGCTATGTCGTTTGCCCTCACCGGCAAGAGGACTCTGGTGATAGGCCTCGATATTCGACGTCCGTTGCTTGCGCATAACTTTGGAATGACCAATCAAGAAGGCATCACCACATATCTAAGTGGTGTAACTGACGACTGGAATTCACTGGTGAAGCAATCGGCGGAATGCGACAAACTTTATGTGCTCACCGGAGGTCCAGTGCCACCCAACCCCAACGAACTGCTGCTGAGCGACCGCCTTGAGCGTTTGATCAGCGAAGCACGTAACCTTTACGACTACATCGTAATCGATTCGGCACCTATCGGACTCGTTTCTGATTCGTTGCTCATATCACACTTGACCGATGTTCAACTTTACGTCACTCGTGCCAACTTCTCAACTATGCGTTGCATCAAGCTGATGCACAGCACTATCAGTTCGCAACGACTGCCACACACCTATCTTATAATCAACGGTGTGAACATGCGCTCAAAAGCATATAAATATCGCAGCTATGGACGTTATGGTGGTACGGGCTCGTATGGTTACGGCTACGGTTACAAATTAGAGGAAACTCCCAAGCTGTCTTCGCGCATCAAGAGAATTTGGCGCAAGGCGCATCATAAATAACCATAAAAACTGATAATTATGAAAAAGTATTTAGCCGATTTGTTCGGTACTTTAGGGTTGGTGCTGATGGGTTGCGGCGTGGCTGTGAGCCTTAATTGTGGCGTAGACGCCGGGTCGGTTGTAGGTACTGCCTTTGCGTTCGGTCTGGCTGTAGTGGCAATGGCTTATGCTATTGGCGGCATCAGCGGGTGCCATATTAATCCGGCTATCACACTTGGTGTGTGGATTTCGCGCCGCATGAGCGGACGTGATGCCATCATGTACATGATATTCCAGGTGATAGGCGCTATCTTCGGTGCCGCACTGCTTTATTGGCTCGTCGACTCACATACCGAGCTCAACGGCATGGGTGCTAACACTTGCCAAAAAGGTGTGAGCATGTGGGGTGGTCTGCTGTCGGAAATCATCTTTACATTCGTGTTTGTTCTTGTAGTGCTCGGCACCACCGACGAGAAAAAAGGTGCGGGCAAGTTCGCAGGACTGGCCATCGGTCTTTCGCTCGTACTTGTTCACCTTGTGTGCATAGCCTACACCGGCACATCGGTCAATCCGGCTCGTTCAATCGGTCCGGCGCTCTTTGCCCGTGGTGCCGCTCTTGAGCAGCTGTGGATTTTTATCGTAGGCCCATTTGTAGGTGCGCTGCTTTCGGCAGGTGTATGGGCGCTTATCGGGTCGGATAAGGGCGACGAACCTAAAACCGAATATTAAATAGTCGCTGCCACTGTCGATCGGTGGCTGAAAGAATATATAAAACTCCGCTCCTCGGACACTTTTAGTCCAGGGAGCGGAGTTGCATTGATGGAGGTTTTGTGCTATCTTTGTGGCTCAAAACTATTAATGTCTACGATATGGCATTCTCATTAAGAATAAAGCGACTCTATACGTTTGTGCTGCAGAGCTTTCTGCCGCTATTCTTGATGACTTTTTTTATATGCCTGTTTATAGTGCTGATGCAGTTTTTGTGGCGTTATGTCGACGACCTTGTGGGAAAGGGATTGGAGCTAAGCGTGATAGGCGAGCTTTTCTTCTATGCTGCGCTCACCATGGTGCCTATGGCGCTCCCGCTGGCGGTGCTGCTTGCATCGCTTATGACATTCGGCAATCTCGGTGAGCGTGTTGAGCTCACGGCCATGAAAGCCGCAGGCGTGTCGCTGCTTAAGGCCATGCGCCCGCTGATAGTGCTGATAATTCTTATAGCTATCGGCGCTTTCTTCTTCCAAAACAATGTGCTCCCGGTGGCGCAGACCAAGATGTGGACGCTGCTGTTTTCGATGCGTCAAAAGACTCCCGAGGCCGAGATTCCCGAAAAAGTGTTTTACGACCAGCTGCCAGGTCTTAATATATACGTGCAGCACAAAGACCCCGAAAGCGGTATGCTGTACGATGTGATGATCTATGATATTTCCCGCGGCTTTGAAAATTCACGCATCCTTATTGCTGATTCAGGCAAGATGGCGGTGACCGAGGATCAGAGCCACATCTATCTGCAATTGCATCACGGCTCGCAGTTTGAGAACCTGCGCGAGTCGACTGGACAGAACAATGCGGCTGATATGCCTTACCGCCGCGAGCAATTTGACGAAAAGTCAATCATCGTGGCCTTCGACACCAGCTTCTCGCGTATGGATGAGAGCGGCATGCGCAACCAGTATGTGGGAAAAAATATCAAAGAACTCCAGGCTACCATCGACTCGCTTAATGTGAAAGTAGATTCGGCTGGGTATATGCAAGGACGCGCGCTGGTGGAGATGCCAATACTCGGTATCGACTACTACAAACGAGTGATGGTGGAAGGTGAGCTGGTCAACGAGATTAACCCACCCATCACACTTGTCGAGCCGCTTGACCTTGATTCGCTGGTAAATGTGGCGCAGGGCACAATGGCACGCACATACTACAATCAGGCGATCAGCAAAGCCAAGCGACTGCAGCAGACTTATGAGTTCGACCGTCTTACGATGGACGATACCCGCAAGAATATACGCCGTCACGCCATCGAGATGCATAAGAAATTCACATTGTCGTTTGCCTGCATCATCTTCTTCTTTATTGGCGCACCGCTCGGCGCCATCATACGCAAGGGTGGACTTGGCATGCCTCTGATCATATCGGTGTTCCTGTTCATCGTCTACTATATCATCGACAATACCGGCTACAAGATGGCTCGCGAGGGTCGCATCGAAGTGTGGGAGGGTATGTGGCTCAGTTCGGCTGTATTACTCCCATTGGGCATATTCTTTACCTACAAGGCCATGCGCGACTCGGCGGTGTTTAACAAAGATGCTTACCTCAATTTCTTCAACCGTCTGCTCGGAATACGTCCACCTCGGCATTACGAGGTCAAGGAGTTCTCGATTGACGATGTTGATAACGTCACAGGCCGTGAGATGATTGCCGACCTTGATGCTGAGGCCTCTGTAGCGCTCGATGCGTTGAAGCGCAGGCTGGGTTACCTCGGTTATTTGCGTAGAGGTATCATGCCCGGTGTGTTGGAGCAGCTCGACTCCAAGTTGGAGGGCACCATTAGCTACCTGTCTAATTCAAAATCTCAGTTGGTGGTCAACAAGATAAGCGACTACCCCACATTGCCACACTTGTGGCTGTTGCGTCCGTTCAGCCACAATTGGAGTGCTTTGACAGCCGCAATATTCTTCCCGTTAGGGTTCACCCTATGGATTATGGCACTCCGTGAGCGTAAGGAGTTACGCCGTGAAATACAGTTGATACGTAATATAAATCAGCAGCTCCTGGGCATTTTCGACAACACACAAGAACAGTTGGATGCCACTCAGGACAATAGCATAAACTTCAATTCTGAACAAGAAAATGATTAAACTTGACTCAATCGAAGAGGCTTTGGCCGACTTCAAGCAAGGTAAAATAGTGATAGTGGTTGATGACGAGGACCGCGAAAATGAGGGAGACTTCATTTGCGCTGCCGAAACCATTACCCCCGAACAGGTCAACTTCATGCTTAAGAACGCACGTGGTGTGCTATGTGCCCCCATCACAATATCGCGTGCCGAGGCTCTTGACCTGCACCCGCAGGTAGTCACCAACACATCTATGCTCGGCACGCCCTTCACTGTCACTGTCGACAAGCTCGAAGGGTGTACCACAGGTGTGTCGGCCCACGACCGCGCAGCCACAATACGCGCCCTGGCCGACCCCAAATCTACTCCCGCCACGTTTGGCCGTCCCGGTCATATCAATCCGCTCTACGCTCAGGATCAGGGTGTGCTACGTCGTGCTGGCCACACCGAAGCTGCAATCGACCTGGCCCGTCTGTCGGGATTGCAACCTGCCGCAGCATTGATGGAGGTGATGAACGATGATGGAACAATGGCTCGTCTGCCCGAGCTGCGTGAGATTGCCGACCGCTGGGGCATGAAACTTGTGTCAATAGCTCAGCTCATCAATTACCGCCTCGGCCGTGAGAGCCTTGTGGAGAAGGGCGTGGAGGTTGACCTCCCTACGGCTTACGGACATTTCCGCCTCATTCCTTTCCGACAGAAAAGCAACGGACTCGAGCATATAGCCCTTATCAAGGGTGACCTGTCGACCCCCGAACCGGCCTTAGTGCGCGTTCACTCATCGTGTGCTACCGGCGACATATTCGCCTCCAAGCGATGCGACTGTGGCGAGCAGCTTCACAGGGCTATGCAGATGGTTGACCGTGAGGGCAGGGGAGCAATCGTCTACCTCAGCCAGGAGGGCCGCGGCATAGGCCTGATGGACAAGATTCGTGCTTATAAGCTCCAGGAGGAGGGAATGGACACCGTGGATGCCAATCTGCACTTGGGCCATAAGGCCGACGAGCGCGATTATGGCGTAGGAGCGCAGATACTCAAATCGCTCGGCA
>CAMWOD010000020.1 GCA_947175715.1 uncultured Porphyromonadaceae bacterium | reverse complement strand
AAAGGAGTATAATTATATGTTAAAATATATTAGTAATTTTGCGAACCACACATTTTCAGCAATTTTTGATAGCGAAATCTTATAGCAACAACGTATGCAATCGCGCGAAAAGGAGATATTTAAAGTCACGCTGATAGGGTCGGCTGTTAATGCCGTCCTTATCGTGTTGAAGTTCATTGCCGGCTTCTTAGGGCGTAGCTCAGCAATGGTTGCCGACGCTGTGCACTCTCTTAGCGATTTCGTCTCTGATGTGGTCATCCTCGTGTTTGTAAAGATAGCTGGCAAGCCAAAAGACAAGACACACGATTATGGCCATGGCAAATTTGAAACACTGGCTACCGTCATCATCGGACTGCTGCTGATTGGCGCAGGCGTTGGGCTCATGATAGGGGGCATTGAATCTGTGGTGCGCAGCATCAACGGAGATGTTCTCGAACGTCCTACAATGCTTGCCTTGATAGTAGCCGTTGCATCGATTCTGTCGAAGGAATGGCTTTTCCGATATACCCTGCGCAAAGGCAAAACCCTCAACTCTCAGGCTGTGACTGCCAATGCCTGGCATCATCGCAGCGATGCCGTATCATCGCTTGGCACCCTCATAGGTATTGCTGGAGCGATGTTCTTGGGCGACCGCTGGCGCATACTCGATCCAATAGCGGCAATTGTAGTGAGCATACTGATTATCAAGAGCGGCTACGACATCGTGAAGCCATGTATCAGTGAACTGCTCGAAGCCTCACTCCCCGAAGATAATGAAAAGAAAATTGTCAGTCTCGTAAAGAGTGTTCCTGGCATTATGAGTGTTCATAACCTCCGCACACGTCGCATAGGCAACGATATAGCCGTTGATTTAACAGCAAAGATGGATGGCAACCTCACCCTCACCGAAGCACATGAGAAAGCCACGGCTGCCGAGAAAGCCATAAAACGCGAGTTTGGCCGAAAATCCATAATCAATATTCACATGGAGCCTACCTCCCCCACTCACAATCCAAAAAAATAATCGAATCCTGCTTTTATTTTCTCATTGAGCAGAATAATACAGGCAGTTATTGTTGCATTAACTTCACGGGGAAAGGATTGTCGATATAGCTCTGAGGATGTGTGTTGATGGGCTTAGCCGGCACGCCCACAGCTGTAGAGCAGGAAGGTACACTTTTAGTCACCACGGCTCCAGCGCCAATCACGCTGTCATGCCCTATCACCACATCCTCTACCACACAGCACATCGGACCCAGATACACATTGTCGGCTATCAGAGCTGGTGTGCGGTGATTAGTACCAATATTCAGGAATTGGCTGATATTCACATTGTTTCCAATCACAGTATCCTTATTGACTATTATACAGATACCATGTCCTATAAAGAAGCCATATCCGATTTTAGTACTCGACGGGATATTTATGTTGTATTTCAGTGAGCACCACTTGTAAAGTCCACGGAATAACTTTGACCAAACCTTAGTCCTTGCCGCAGCAAATCTTAACCATATCAGCAGCGACTTTTGCGACCTGGGAGTAAAAATAGCCAGCGCAATTACCTTAGTCAACGTCGGTAGCTTGCCATACAACCTATATAAATCGCTTTGACAAAGCTTGTAGCAATCCCTAAATGATTGGGGAATCGGTATAGTCACTTTTTCCCCCTCACGCTCTATGGTTTCAAATTTCATAAATACTGCAATTTTTACGAGCTGAAATAGAAAGTCTTTGACGCTGAGTCACGCTCAATCGATCAGTGCAAAGGTAACTGACATTCACGACTTATACAAATCGACAGCCACACACCGAAGTTATCACTGTTTTATTGATAAAATCGCGGGAATAATCCCTGCCGTGTGTTTAGGTAGCAAAAAATTTCGTACCTTTGTGAGCGGATACGCCGGTGTATCCGCTATCACCCCACATAGTGCAATGAACCCTAAAAGCTTAGTTGCCATCTCCGACATATCGAAGGATGAAATCCTCCGACTGCTGGAGGTGGCTCGCTATTTTGAGCAAAACCCCAATCACAAAATCCTTGATGGCAAGGTAGTGGCAACCCTGTTTTTTGAACCCTCCACCCGCACGCGCCTGAGCTTTGAAACGGCTGTAAACCGTCTTGGCGGTCGCGTGATCGGGTTCTCCGATGCATCCACCACAAGCTCATCGAAGGGTGAGACGCTCAAAGACACGATAAAAATGGTGAGCAATTACGTCGACCTGATTATCATGCGACACTATCTTGAGGGCGCAGCACGTTATGCCGCCGAAGTGACCGACACTCCGGTGATTAACGCCGGAGATGGAGCCAATCAGCACCCCTCGCAGACGATGCTCGACCTTTATTCCATCTACAAGACTCAGGGACGACTCGACAACCTTGACATCACCATGGTTGGCGACCTGAAATACGGGCGCACTGTACATTCATTGCTTATGGCACTGCGTCATTTTAGCCCCCGATTCAAGTTTGTGGCGTGTGATGAGCTGATGATGCCGCGCGAATACATGGAGATATGCGATAAATATAATATACCCTATGAGGTACATACCGACTTCTCTCCCGAGGTGATTAACTCTACCGACATCCTTTATATGACTCGTGTGCAACGCGAACGCTTCAGCGACATTATGGAGTATGAGCGCGTCAAGGACTTATATTCACTGCACAACGACATGCTCGCCGAATCTCGCCCAAATATGCGAATACTCCACCCCCTACCCCGTGTCAACGAGATTAATCCCGATGTCGACGACAACCCCAAAGCTTACTATTTCGAACAGGCACGCAATGGCTTGTACGCACGTCAGGCTCTGATATGCCGAGCTCTCGACATCGATGTACTCAACAATCAATCGCACCACTAACAATGACCACATCAAAGAAAGAACTTGCCGTAGCCGCACTGCGCTCGGGCACAGTGATTGACCATATACCATCTTCAATGCTATTCAAGGCAGTGAGAATACTGGGCATCGAGAATCTTGACACCCAGCTTACCATAGGCAACAACCTTGAGTCGCAGCGTCTTGGCACAAAAGGTATTATCAAGGTAGCCGATGTGTTTTTCCCTGAGGAGATCATCAATCGCATTGCCCTGATAGCCCCAACAGCCGTGGTCAATATAATACGCGACTTCAATGTGGTGGAGAAGCGCCAGGTGGTGCTCCCCGACACAATAGTGGGCATTGTGAAATGCGACAATCCCAAGTGCATCTCCAACAACGAGCCGATGCGGTCGAGGTTTAACGTAATCTCACGCAACCCCGTAACGATACGCTGCCACTACTGCGGACACACCACCACCAACGACAAAGCCAACGTATAAGCTCCATGAAAGTCGACTGGCAACCCGGCACAATGATCTATCCGCTACCGGCGGTGCTTGTGAGCTGTGGTGACGCCCAGCGCAGCAATCTTATCACCGTAGCATGGACCGGTACTATCTGTACCAACCCCGCAATGTGTTACATATCAGTGAGACCTGAGCGCTTCTCGCACGAGCTGATACGCTCCAACATGGAGTTTACAATCAACCTCACCACTGAGTCGATTGCCCGTGCTACCGATTGGTGCGGTGTTCGTTCAGGCCGAGACTTCGACAAATGGGCTGAAACAGGCCTCACGCCTGAGCCTGGTGTTAAAGTGAGCTGCCCTTCAGTCAAGGAATCACCACTATCTATTGAGTGTCGAGTGAGAGAGATAGTGCCTTTGGGCTCACACGACATGTTTATAGCCGAAGTGCTCAATGTGCGAGCTGACTCATCGCTCATCGACCCCGACACAGGGGCCTTCGACCTTGCAGCAGCACGCCTTATCAGCTATTCTCACGGAGGGTATTACGCTTGCGGAGAGAAATTAGGCCATTTCGGATTCTCAGTACGAAAAAAGAAAAAATAATCATAACACATCAATTAAAAATGACTCCCGACAATCAGATTTTCGACATCATCGAGCTCGAACACCAACGCCAGCTTAAAGGCATCGAACTCATTGCTTCAGAAAACTTTGTATCCGACCAAGTGATGCGTGCCATGGGCTCGTGCCTTACCAACAAGTATGCCGAAGGATACCCTGGCCACCGCTACTATGGAGGTTGCCAAGTGGTCGACATGGCCGAGCAGATAGCCATCGACCGTCTCAAAGAATTGTTTGGAGCTAAGTACGCCAACGTGCAGCCCCACTCAGGCGCGCAAGCCAACATGGCAGTGTTTATGGCCGTGATGAAGCCCGGCGACAAATTTTTGGGACTCAACCTTGCCCACGGCGGTCACCTGTCGCACGGTAGCCCAGTAAACTTCTCCGGATTGGTGTTTCAGGCATTGGAATACAACGTTGATGCCGAAACCGGGCTCGTTGACTACGAGCAGATGGAGGAAGTAGCACGCCGTGAGCGCCCGAAACTCATCATTGGAGGTGCAAGTGCTTATTCTCGCGAATGGGACTATGCCCGCATGCGCCGCCTCGCCGACGAGATTGGTGCGATATTTATGGTCGACATGGCTCACCCTGCCGGTCTTATTGCCGCTGGACTGCTCGACAACCCGGTAAAATATGCTCACATCGTCACCTCTACCACACACAAAACACTTCGTGGCCCTCGTGGCGGTATCATTCTGATGGGTGAGGACTTCCCCAATCCCATGGGTCGCACCAACAATAAGGGTGAGATACGTATGATGTCATCGATACTCGACTCAGCTGTATTCCCCGGCGTGCAGGGTGGCCCTCTCGAGCATGTCATTGCCGCCAAGGCCGTAGCGTTCGGCGAGGCACTCCAACCTTCATATAAAGAGTACCAGATGCAAGTAAAACGCAATGCCGCTGCCATGGCTCAAGCATTTGTCGACAAGGGATACAAGATCATTTCAGGTGGTACCGACAACCACTGCATGCTTGTGGATCTTCGCACCAAGTTCCCCGATCTCACAGGTAAGGTAGCTGAGCGAGTACTCGTCGAAGCCGACATCACTACCAACAAGAATATGGTGCCATTTGACTCACGCTCACCATTCCTAACCTCAGGACTACGCTTCGGTACTCCCGCAATCACCACCCGCGGAGCCAAGGAGCCACTGATGGGTGAAATCGTGGAGATGATCGACACAGTTCTTTCCGACTACGAAAATCAAGCCACCATCGAGGCAGTGAGAAGCAAAGTCAACGAAACAATGGCCCAATACCCCATTTTCGCATATTAAACTTATGCTTATATTATATCGCATCTACCAGTGTATCATCATGATACCACTGGGTATTATAGTCACCATTCTTGCTGCTGTCACCACCATCATTGGTTCGGCACTGGGTGGCTACCGTATATTCGGCTACTATCCGGCAGTGATCTGGGCCAAAATCATCTGTTGGCTCACACTCGTAAGGGTGACCGTAAGAGGCCGCGAAAACATCGACCCCAAAACCTCGTATATGTTTGTAGCCAATCATCAGGGTGCTTACGACATATTTTCAGTATACGGCTTCTTAGGACACCAGTTTCGCTGGATGATGAAAAAGAGTCTCGAGAAGATACCCCTGGTAGGTTACAGCTGCCGAGTTTCAGGACACATCTACGTCGACAACTCGTCACCCTCGGCAGTGCGCCACACAATGGAGACAGCCGAGCGGCAACTACGTGGAGGCATGTCGCTCGTGGTATTTCCCGAGGGAGCAAGGACATGGAATGGAAAGATGCGAGCCTTTAAGCGTGGAGCTTATAAACTCGCTGCGGAGTTCGGACTCCCCATGGTGCCAATCACCATCGACGGTGCATTTGCCGTAATGCCCCGTTTTAAGAAGTTGCCGCACTGGGGTCACATCACCCTCACCATTCACAAGCCTATGCCCGCGCCCACCGACGAGCATCAGTTGGCCCAATCAATGGAATCGACACGCGCGGCAATACTCTCAGCACTCCCTGAGCAAGATTAGAAATCACAAATACTCAATAAAAAAGACCGGAGATCCATTTGGACCTCCGGTCTTTTTCTATCTATAGCTATTTTGCATCAGCGCATATACATCATCGTGTACTTGTAAAGCGCATTGGTGAGAGTACGGTTGGCATCATCCTCGTAAGTACACCAGTAGAACAAGCCTCGCAACCCTTGCTCGGCAGCATACTTAGCCTTGCGCTCTATAGAACGTGGATTATCGTAAGAGCCATAGAACTTGCCATTAAGAGTTACGTAGGGCACCTGGGCTGTCTCATTCCAGTTGTCAACTTTATACCCATCGCTCTCTTTCAAAGCCATGATCTTGGGGTAAGTCATGGTTGAATCCCAGTCGTGACGCAAGTAGAATGGTATGCCCAGCACAATCTTCTCCATCGGGAAACCAGCCTTGCGGTAGTCGGCAATCGTACGCACTATATCCCAGTACGACGACGAGTGCTTGATAGCGTTGTGGTAACCCGGAGCCGATGCAAAGTCGTAGGTCATGATGTTGACAAAGTCGACATATGGCTCAACAGCTTTGACATCGATATATTTACGATTATTACCCGACCCACGCACATTCATGCAATATCCGGCAAACGTAAGCAGATAGCGATCGCCGAATGTTTCGCGCATTTGCTTCACAAGCAGTGTATAGTTGTCAACATCGTGAGCTGGATCGCAAGCAGCGCCACTCCACGACAATCCGGGAAACTCCCAGTCGAGGTCGATACCATCTATGCCATATTGCTCCATGTAGTCCACACAATCCTGAGCAAATTTCTTGCGATATTCATCGCTTGCGGCTATCGCTGAGAATCCTCCATCTTGCTTATTGCCGATCGTCACAACTGAGTGAGTGAATGAAAGCATCACCTTCAGGTTGGGATTATCATTTTTAAGATTGAGGGTACGGCGCATTGTGGCAAAACTGCCTTGCAGCTTGAATCCGTTATACACCCCATCTTTCACCACCACCTCAGCAAAGCTATAATTGACGTGAGTTAGTTTATCGGCCGGGGGAAGTTGATCAGACCCAGCATAATAAGGATGATATGCAATCACGTAAGGTTTTTGAGCATCAGGATCGGCTGGTGTAATCGACGATATTTGCGCCAAAGGTACTGTCTCATCGCCTACTTGTATGGCGGCATCATCCTGCCCTTCTCCCACAAAAGTAAGATTAGGGTCATCGAGGGTGATGCGTGTCATGTCATTAAGAGTAATGAGATACTGAGCACTGGCTGGTGCTACTGTGAGGGCTGCAAGCGCTAAGCCCATAAGCAAATTAGTGGTTTTCATGGGATTTTAGCGTTTTACAAATTTCACTGCAGAGTTACGGGTTTTGAGCACATACACACCTGGCTGATATTGGCTCAAATCAATATCTATGGATTGTTGTTTCCCTCCCGAAGTATACACATCTACGAGCTGCCCCATCGGGTTGTACAACTTGATTTGGCTACCTTCGGCCAAACCCTTTACAGTGATAACGTTGTCATACGGTCCGAGTATCGTTTCATCATCGCTATGTGGAGATGTTAGACCAGCTCGCTCGCTGTATTCAAACTGCAACGAAGGTATACCCTCGTATACTGTTGCTCCATCATTGAGCACAATGTCGAGCGATCTTGCTTCGGGTCTGCTCACTATGTATTCTATCTCATCAACGGGCACCTTCTCACTTTCCGATACAACAGCGTGCCATACCTGTTGGGCGTTCACTGCGCATGGGCCAAATGCCAGTAGCAGTAAAATTTTAGATTTAAGGTTCATATAGTTCTTATGTTCATATAGTTAATTGTGATTTTTCAGTAATGCTGAAAATACCGGCCATCAAGTGGTCATTACTTTTTGCGTGAAAAAAAGTACACCAATCTCACTGACCATGAGCGGTTCTTAGCCGAGAAGTCGTCAAGCAACTTCGTTTGGGCGCAATAAGTCACACCCCAATTGTGTACAGCGCTTATCTGCCATTTTTTTAGCACCTCCACGCCGAAGCCTACCTCAAGTCCGATATCGGCCAGGGGGTACTTAAGTGCGGGGATATGGCTGTGTCCTAAGAGAAAACCTATTGATGGACCACCGTAAACAAAAGGTGCAACGTAATCCTCCAGCCCATTCATCCTTGTCCACTTAAATTTCAAATTGACAGGGATATGCAGATAGTGGAGAAAAGCTCGTTCGTTGCCGTAACCTTCCCACACTTTTTTCTCACCTAAATGCAGGTTAGCACCCTTCATCTGGTAGAGGATGCCCGAACCAAGGCCGAAGCCTATACCGGGAAACATCATCTCGGTGGTAATACCAGCTTCGGGACCCACGCATCGATCAATGGTGATCAGGTCCTGCTTGAATTTAAGAGTTGAAAAGTCGGCTCCCAATGTTGCTCCATAGCGAAATTGCGCTGATGCTGCTGGCGCCATCGCAGCGAGCATTGCAATGGCAACAAATATTGAAGTGATGATTTTTTTCATTTTACAGTAGTGATAAAGATTGGTTGATTGGCGTTATAGATCGCTAAGCGCTGCGCTTACCGCCTTGTAGAGATCTTCACCCTGCTTGCCGCGCACAAGTATCTTGCCGTCAGGGCCAAACAGTATTATACAAGGTATACCTTCTATACCGTAAGCATCGGTTGGTATTGTCTTAGCATCGATAATCTGCGGCCAGGGGAGTTGCAACTCCTCGATAGCCTTAAGAGTGTTGGGAACTTCATCCCACACAGCCACTCCGAGCACCTCAAGACCCTTGGTAGGACCAAATTCACTGTAAATACGCTTCAGCGTAGGCATCTCGCGTCGACAAGGCCCACACCAGCTTGCCCAGAAATCAACAAGTACTGGCTTACCTTTGCCTACAAAGTCGCTAAGCTTATGCACACCGTCGGGCGACTCCACTGTGAAGTCGACAAATTGCTTACCCTCCGAGGTGGCGTCCTTGGTGCGAGCCGAAGCAAGCATCTTCTGTACACGCTGATACTTAGCCATATTGGGATATTTGGCCAATGTCTCCTCAAGCTCTGGAAGTGTAAGCTCCATACCCTTCTGCAAGAATAGATAATATCCAATAGGATTATCCATATTGGCATTCATCGTATCGTCGAGAAGGCCGTCATAGCTGTCAACCACAGCCTGACGTGTTTCGTCAGTGGCATCAGCGGGGAGCGAGGCATACTCAGCCTCTATCTTCTCTAATTTTGCGCTCAACTCATCCATCTTAGTATTGAGAGGAGTGCCTGCAGCCACCTTCTCACCAAGACGGATGTCGCCAGGCTCAAGGATGAAAGTGCCTGCTCTTTGACCTCCGATGAAAAGACGCACTAACGCAGGATTCTCAAGGTGCCCGGCAAATTTTGCCTGTCCTCCTACTACAACGGCCGAGTCGAGTTTTTCACCATTGTCGTAGTCAACGATGTAAACTGTTTCGCCATTGTCGTCAGAATCTACATCGACTGTAACAGTGTAGCCTGCTGGAGCCGCACTTGCAGTACACGAGGCGGCCACCATCATTACCGCCGAAGCTATTTGCATTAAATACTTATTCATAATCGTA
>CAMWOD010000019.1 GCA_947175715.1 uncultured Porphyromonadaceae bacterium | reverse complement strand
TACCCAGAGAGTGACACCCCTCGTGACTGAGTCGCGGAGGAGCGATATTGTGCCTAACCCCACATGATATTAGTTGTTTATATATACATTTTTTCTATCAAAATGCGTTCACTACGTTCATTATTGTGTCATCATATTATGTCATAAGCCTGCTTGCCCGCTTTTTTGTAGCTGTCGATCCGAACCAACATAATGTTAATTTGTTATAAAGAAAACTAACAAATTAACTCATTTCGTCATGAAATCAGCCATCCATTCGTCACTGCTCGTTGCCATCATGGCTTCGGCATGCTCATTCAGCTCTTCAGCTCAGACTCAGGACACTCTCGGTATACCCGAACGTTCCATAGTAATAACCGGCAACAAAGAACGTGGCGCCGACCTTATCGCCGTGCTCTACTCCCGCGAAGATATGCACTTCCTCGACCCAATGGCACCACGCTTTCTGCTGCTCGACCAGCAAGGTAAGGTGGCCTTCGGTATCGGTGGCAACGTCAAGGGGCAATTGATGTACGACATGGATGGTGCCATCGACAATAATGGCTTCACAACCTACGACATACCCGTGCCCATGAATCCGGCCCAACGCAACCGCCTGGCGGGCGATGCCACCCACTCCACCCTATACATGCGACTCGTAGGGAGAACCAAACTGGGATTGCTCAACGCTTACTTCCAGTCCAACTTCACCGGCAACGACGACTCCTACGGCATGACCATAAAGCAGGCTTGGGTGTCGCTGGGCAATGTCACAGCTGGTTATGCCCGCTCGTCCTTCGTCGACGCTGAGGCACAACCCCCAACAATCGACAGCGAAGGCCCCTCGGGAGCAACTGGCACCAAAGACCTGCTGGTGAGATACAAAAAGAAATTTGGCAAAGGCTTTACCGCCGCCATATCGGCCGAGGTGCCCAAATCGAGCTATTCGCTCAACACATCGGTTGAGGAGATCGCTCAACGCTGCCCCGACCTCCCCATATACCTGCAATATGGATGGAACGACAATAGCCACGTGCGCGTATCGGCCCTGCTACGCAACCTCTCCTACCGCGACCTGGCCACTCAGCACAATGAATGGGCCACCGGATGGGCCGTGCAGCTCAGCGGTATGTTTACCGTAGCCAAAGACCTCACAGTGTACTATCAGGGTGCCTACGGCAAGGGTTATGGTCAGTTTATCAACGATCTCAGCGGCAACGGATTTGACCTCATCCCCTCTCACACCCCCGGCAAGATGGAAATGCCCGGCGTGATGGGTATGCTCGCCGGCGTGCAATACAATATTTCACCCAAGTTTTTCGTATCGGCCACTTACAGCCAGGCACGCCTCTACGACCAGGGCACACTCGGCCCCGACACATATCGCTACGGCCAGTATGTGGTAGCCAACGGATTTTACAACATCCTTGACGACCTGCAGGTGGGCTTAGAGTACAATTGGGGTAAGCGCACCGACGTCAACCACCAGTCGGGCCACGCCAACCGCATATCGGCCATGGTGCAGTACAACTTCTAACATCATCAATCGGCGTTTTCAACAATTTGGCTTATTAAGTGTTTTAATCATAGACTAACCAAATAATCTTAATCAAAGTATATATGGAACGTATTATTGCACTCTCCGATCTCATGGGCGCTGTCCATGAAGCATTCGAGAATCTGAAGTCAGAGAAAGAAACCAACGTAAGTACACTTGTTGAAAACGCCGACGACAAGAAGTTTGGCATCGCCATGGTGCTCACCGATGGCACCGTGATCAAGAAAGGTGATGTTGACACAAAATTCCCTATCGGTTCTATCGCCAAGATGCCACTGATTGAGCTGCTGCTCAGCCAGTATGGCGTAGACGAGCTCCTGAAGAAGAGCGGTAAGTGCGCCTGCATGCATAAGTCGCACAGCGAGAAACCTCATATTCCCGTAAGCCGCCACGGTGTACGCGCCACATCGGCCGTACAACCCACCGGCGACCCCGAGTCGAAGTGGAATCTCATTGTCGACAACATGATCGACCTGATGGGGTCAGCACCCGAGCTCAACGACAAGCTCTATAAGAAACTTACTGATATCAACACCCAGGAGAATGTAGTAGATACCCTGGCCAAAGCAGGCTATTACCTCTACGACGATGCCGCAATGTCGGTTGACCTCTACACTCGCCAGATGGCACTTGATGTTACCGCCGAGCAGCTTGCAGTAATGGCCGCCACAGTAGCCGCCGACGGTGTCAACCCCGTAACCGGCAAGATCGTATTTGACGGAGCACTTGCAGCAAGCGTCACAGGCTCACTCGCAGCCCACGGACCTCATCACGCCAACCGTCCCTGGCTTGTAGGCGCCGGACTGCCTGCCGTCACCGACTTCGGCGGAGGTATCGTAGGCGTACTTCCCGGTGTGATGGGTATCGCAGCCTACGCTCCCGGTCTTACCCCCACTGGCTTCACCGTCAAGGGAGCAAAGGCATTGAAGTATATTATGAACAAGCTTGGCCTAAGCGCATTTGGCTCGGCCAAAGTCACAATCGACAAAAACAAATAGCAATTCCAATTAGAGATTTCCACAATCAGAGCTACGCCCCCCGGCGCAGCTCTTTTTTTTGCTATATGTGGAATAGGTCGCGGTAGAGGTCGAGGGCGGTTTTGATATCGTCGTCGGTGGCCGTGGAGTTGAGCACCGGATCACCTACCTTGCGTAGCAGGGTGAAGTTGACCGTATCGGGGTTGAGATTTTTCTTGTCGTGACGCATCAGGCGCAGCAATTCGGGGTAGTCGTGGCAGGTGATGTGGAATGCACCGTAATTTTGGAGCACATACGACGCCAAACGTTGTAACTCGGCGCTACTGAAACCCAACTGCAGGTGACTCAGGATCAGCTCTATCACCAATCCCCAGGCCACTGCATAGCCATGAAGTACTGGCTGCTCCCGACTCAATGCCAGCGCCTCGAAAGCATGCCCCACTGTATGCCCCAGGTTGAGAGCCTTGCGCAGACCTCGCTCATGAGGATCCTTTTCGACAATATCTACCTTAATTCTTACGCTTTCTTCGAGCAGCTTGAGCAGGTGCGATTGGTCATTGTCAGCAATATTATACCTCATCAGCTCATCACACTCCTTGCGCCCGGCCAGCAGACCGTGCTTAAGCATCTCAGCGTATCCCGACAGCAACTCCGCCTCAGGTAAAGTAGGAAAAAAAGTAGTGGATATTATCACCGCACAAGCAGGCGCAAATGCGCCTATCTCATTCTTAAGTCCATTGAAGTTGATCCCCGTTTTGCCACCCACGGCAGCGTCGACCGCCCCAAGCAGGGTGGTAGGGATATTGATAAAGGGGACGCCGCGTTTGAACGTGGCCGCGGCAAATCCACCGAGGTCGGTAACCATGCCACCCCCCACATTGACCACCAATGAGTGGCGTGATGCCCCAAGAGCGCCAAGCTGCTCCCAAACATACGACAACGACTCAAGATTTTTATTGACATCCCCCGAGTTTATCACAATGGCGGGTGCCTGGGCAATCCTCTGCGACTCAGCACGCATACGATTGACCACCAAGTCGTTGGTATTGGTGTCAGCGATAACAAAAACACCTTGCGGCGCCATCACGCCTATGCATCTATCGAGGCATGATGCTACATTATTATCAAATATCAGTTCTTGCATCGTAATATCGCCTCAGGTGTGTTGTAGCTCGATTAGTAGCTGGTCAATGGCTGCCGCACACTCAGGCATAGAGCTGAAAATGATGTCGGCACCGGCCTGGCGCATCATCTCAACAGGTATTGGCCCGGTGGTGACTCCGATGGTAAAGGCTCCTGCAGCTACGCCCGACTGCACCCCTAACGGAGCGTTTTCGAGAACAATGGCCTCCCAGGGTTGCACTCCGGCTATCTGCATGCCCCGCTGGTAGGGCTCGGGGGATGGCTTGCCACGCTTGACGTCGCGCGAAGTT
The DNA here is from genome assembly GCA_947175715.1 of uncultured Porphyromonadaceae bacterium. Taxonomy (GTDB): domain Bacteria; phylum Bacteroidota; class Bacteroidia; order Bacteroidales; family Muribaculaceae; genus JAJPXC01. The sequence continues at coordinate 5,885 of CAMWOD010000019.1, read as the reverse complement.
ATACGGTCGCCGGGGATAAATACCCCTGGGTAGTCAGCTGCGAGCCGATTTATAAGCGAGCTCTGACCCGAGCCGGTGACAAGCACGCATCGCAGACCGTGACGCTGGAACTGACCCAACACCTCGGCTGCTCCGGGCATCGGCTCAACCGGCCCCTGCTCGGTAAACAGCTCCGTCTTGCGATGGTATAGACGTTTTATCTCCTCGGGGGTGGGTGTGCGGTGCTCCTCTCGTCCTATCAGGTGTGTGATTGTAGCCGCCCCGGTCATCCCCTCGTAAAGGAAAAATTCGTCATGAGGCACCTCCACCCCTATCTCATGCATCATCCGCTGCCATGCGGTGGCATGATTGCTCATGGAGTCGTAGAGGGTGCCATCCATATCTATCAACGCCGCGCGTGGACGTATATGCTCGTAGCCAGTGCGTGCCCTGTAGGCAGCGATAGCCTCACGGATTATTGCTGTAACGTGGGTCATTTCTTATCTTCTTCTTGACGATTCTGTGAGGCCGAGTTGTACTGCTCGATGATAGCTGACTCATCGGCAGGAGTTTCCTCGCTGTCGGGAATACTGCCGGGAGTCGAATCGGGGAGTTTCAGGCGTCCAAGACGGGCAGTACGGACTCCGCGGCGGAATACATTTTCAATCTGCTTGACGAGGTTAACTCTGGTAGTATCGACTATGTCAACCCGCTCATACACCATATTTTCCTTGAACTTGGCTCCACCCATGCGTATCTTCATATCGTCAAATGTACCCTTGACATTTATACCAAACTTGAAGGGCAACGGTGATTTCAACACCGATATATGGTAGTCGAGGTTGAGCGCCATATCGTTGCGCCCCATCACGCCAAGACGGTAGCGGTCGATGTCGAACATGAAAGGGTATAATTGCAACTGCGAATTGTCGACCACCATCTCTACGGCCATGTGGTCGATCATATTGCGGTCTTTCTGCTTGAAAAGAAGCCACTTGGATAGGGTCTTGAACGTGTCGGCATCAAGTAGCACCAGCGAGTCGCCCTCAATCTTCACAGCGGCACGGAGCGTGGGCAGTTCAATATTCATAAGAGAGTCAACTTGCATGGTGGCTGCAATCTGAGCATTGACTATACCATCCATCTGCGAGAGCATGGGCATCACCGAGTCAATTGTGGGAAACAGAGTGACAAACTTGCCGATATGGAAGTCGTTGACATCCATGCCGAATCCGAACTCCATATTTTTCACATTGGGAGCTGTATAAAGCGCCGTTAGCCCCACCGACCCAATGTCGGTGTGAGCCGAAAGCTCGTTGAGGTTGAGCGCCCCGTCGTGCATGTTGATATCGCCCTGGAATCGGTGAAGCAACATGTCGGAATAAACTATGTTGTCGGCCTTGATATTGAACGTGGCATCAATGTTGGTGGGAATGAGCAGCGGACCGCTTACGGTGTCCTGGTCGGCATTCATAGCCTTGTCGAGTTGTTCCTCACTCACCTCATCGCTCATCAGCAAAGCTACATCATCTCGGCTGGCACCTGACGAATATGCTCCGCCGGCAAATATGGCACGGGTGATCTCGTTAACCTGAATTGTATCGGATTTCAATTTAAGGTCGATATTGAGGGGCACATGCCTCCTTGAGGTGAGTGCGCGCCGCAAGTTGGTGATAGAGCCATTGATGGTAAAATCGGTCTGCCCCACCTTATAGTGAGTGTCGGTGATTGTAATGGTGTCGAGCGAGAATTGGCAATTTACGTTGCTTACGGTGTTGCGCAAAGGAAAATAGGGCGTGAATACACGCCCCCGCTTTGCCTTGAGTTCGCCGGTCACATCCCACCGGCGCAACAGGGTCTTCATGGAGTTGTCGAGCCCGAAATCGTAAACCTCGGAATCGTCGGCTACCGCTGCCGCATTGCGTCGATCACGCATCGTCTCACGTGTGAGGGTAAGCAGCGAGTCGGGACTCAATTCAGGGTGTACCACCTGAAGTGAGTCATAAAGAGCCTGCGACTTTTTTCCCAACTTTTTCGGAGGACGCAAATGCGCTACGACCTTGAAATCAGCCTCGCGCAGAAAATAGCGTCCCGTGGGTGATGCCAATGAGGCTCGCCTCGCACCTATCAGGAGTCCCAGCCGGGGCACTCGCGATTCGCCAAGATAGCGGCTTAGCGTACCACCGATCACAAGGTCGCGTAGGCGCAGTCGCGTTGAGTCTACATGGTTCACGATATTGAGTCGGCCCAACTTTATCGATCCGCCGATTGGGTTGATGGCCGACGTATCCGACGAGCTACTACGGTTGGCCATACCAAGTCCGGCAGCTAAGTTGGCCATTCGCAGGTCGACACCAGGCACGTCGATGGTGGCGGTATCGATTTTGAACGACACTGTGAGCAGGGAGTCGACACGCTGCTGGTCGTTGCGCACAAAAGCCTCGGAAGTACCCAGTCGCAGCTGGGCGTTGTTGACCCAAGCCGTAAGTGAATCACCTACCTGAGCGCGAAAGTCGTTCAACGCCATGCTACCCGTAACTTTGGTGCGATAGAAATTATTACGGTTGAGATAACTCTGCCTCAGGTTGAAGTTGGCATCGGCGGTGAGGCGACCGCTTATCTTTGCCGGAATAAGGTTGCGTAGCTGTGGAGGGAAGTCGCTCAGATTTACTCGTCCGGCTATATGCCCTATAATCAGCGGGTCGGATATGGGGAAGGTGAGTTTACCGTCAATATCGAGTCTTGTGGCCGGCCCCTCGATGAGCAGGCGCGATAGGGTGAGTACCGAGTTGTCGAGATCAGTGCCATCAACCTCGACATCGGCATTGACCGCAAAACGCTTGAATCGGGCTTTGCCATAGTCGATGCTGCACTCGGGTATGTCAATATTGGCGGTGAATGAAGGGAGCAGCATAGTGTCGGTCAAGCAATAGGGTGCTGTGAGCTCTCCGCTGAGGTTGAGGGAGAGGTCGGTACGCAATGGTTTGACATACTTGGCCACATCGGCAGGCGCATGTTCTACCATCCAGGGCACATTGATTGAATCGACGCCCAATGCAAATGACAGATTCTCGATGGTGGTCGAAGGATTGGCTGCATCGCTGCCGTCGAAGTTGAACGACATGTCGAAGTCGAAATGCCTTATATTGCCAGCTCCGGTGTTGATGTAGCACTCGGGCACTCTGAGACGACCGGAAATTGAGGGTAGCGATGTGGTGTCGGCAAGCGCATACGGTTGAGTGAGATGAGCGTCAAAGGCCACTGTCATATCGGTAGCAAACGGCTCAATCCACTTCATGTACTCCTTCGGACAGTGTGAGGCGAGCCACCCTATGTCGACCGGGTCGATCTTGAGATCAAGCTGATTGATTTTCAAATCGTCGGTCATATCGACTGCGGCGTTGACTGTGGCCTTAAATCGGTCAATAGCCAAGGTAAGACCCTCCACGCCGATTGTGTGTTGATTGGCATGTTCCCACTTCAGCTTGCCGTTAAGCCCCATCACTATCTGGTCGAATTCATATTCCTTGAGCAACGGCGAGTCAAAATCACCGCCAAATTCGAGCTTATAGTACGGAGCGTCACTTCCCACGAGCTGAGCCTGAGTCAACTGCAATGAACCGCTGATAGAATCGCTCACCGATGTATAGCGCCACGGCTTAGCGTTGGTAATCTTGAAGCAGTCGATGGCTATGTTGGGCATCTCGAATGGAGTAGTATCTTCGGGCATGCGCAGTATGTCGTAATTGTTGATGCGCTCGTTGAGGTCTACTATGTTGATCATAGGCTCATCGAGCGTCACATCATAGATGGTAAGACGTCCCACAGATAAGTGTGCCAGGTTGACACCACCGTTAAAACGGCTGAAAGTAAGCAGCGTATCAGCACCGATAGGTAATGCCTGGCGCTCTTCGGGTGATAGTGCGCGCAATGAGTTGCTTACCACACACATCGAGTCGACATCGAGGGTGAGGCGGGGGAATGTGCTCCAGAAAGTAAGCTCCACGCGCGACAGCTGCACATCGGCATCCAGATAGCTCTCGGCCACACGCTCAACCAGCGGGGTAAGTCGCTCGGGGGCAAGTATCTTCACAAGCTGGGTAATAAGGCCGAGCACGAGAAGTACCACGGCCACCACTGTCCAAATCAACCCCTTGCCGCATCGCCATAAGATTCGTTTAGTCTTAGGTTCCATGATTTTCAAGCATTATATGGTCGCACTGTGATGTGGAAGCACGATTGCTTACGCTCATATTTCACGTAGCATCTACCCTGGTTGCGCAGCCCATTGAGCACCTCGGCAAGCACTCCTTTAAGGTCGTCGATTCGACACGGGGTGTCGTCGCGGTCGCAGATGAAGTTGCTGTAGCTAATGTCGAATGTGGTGCCATACTGATGGGCTGACATCTCAACGGCATTTCTATTGCGACGCCTCAGCCGCTTGATGGAGTCGGGTGTACGTAGCACGCTCGTCACCTTGAGCCTATAACCGCCTCCACCGCGCGCTTGCACCGTGTCATTAAACTGCCTCCCAATCTCAGCCAAAAGCAACTGAGCCTCGGGCACCAGATAAGGCTCGGAATGAGTAAGCTCATCTATGAAGTATTCGCGGCACGACTCGACCTTGACCAGCGGCCGGCGCAACTGCCACGAATCCTTAAGCGACGTGATCGGACTGATACCCACGGCTTCGGCCGAGCATATATGCATATAGTTGCTGTCGTTGAATACCTTGCCTAAGTTGCCGATATTTTCAAATTTGAGTCTCACCGTGGCTACGGGCGGCATAGAATCGAGATGCGCCTCGTAGGCCATTGATTTTGAAGCCCCTAATATGGCGCCACTACTGCCTGAGGGCACGGCGATTGACGCAAGCGATTTTGTGGTGCCGGCAGGAGAGTCGGCATAGCCACTAAGACACCAGGATATAGCGACAACCACGGCAACGACTGCTATCGTAGCCGACATTCTACCCACTCGGCGTGCCTCTTGATATGTAAGTCCTTTCATTGAAAACGTGATACGCCGTAAAATTACAAAATATTCGTGACCCTACCAAACATATACAACGAAGTCGCAAGACTGTGAACAATGCACAATCTTGCGACTATATTTTGATAGAGTTGTACTGTTATTCTTCGGGGTAGAGCGATGAATAGGCGGCGGCTATAGCCGAAGATATGCCTTGAAGCTCTACGGCACTTAGCTCGGGGCGCACCTTATTGAAGCTCATATCCGACTCCACATTAATGGGAATCAGGTGGATATGGGCATGGGGCACCTCAAGACCAATTACCGTCATGCCCACACGCTTGCAGGGCACGGCCTTCTCTACAGCCTTGGCAACCTTCTTTGCAAAAATGTTGAAATCGGCCAGCTCCTGGTCGGGGAGGTTGAAGATGTAAGGCTCCTCATGCTTGGGCACCACCAATGTGTGGCCTGGAGCTACGGGGTTGATGTCGAGAAATGCTATGTGCTTGTCATCCTCAGCCACTTTGTAGCAGGGGATTTCGCCGGCTATAATGCGTGAAAATATCGATGCCATGATAGATGCGGTGTATTAGTAAGAGATTTCGATGATTTCAAACTTCTTGACGCCCGAAGGTACGCGGATCTCCACAATTTCACCGAGCTTATGGCCCAGCAGACCCTTGGCGATGGGGGTCGACGATGCGATTTTCTTCTCCTTGAGGTTGGCCTCAGAGTCGGCCACGATGGTGTATTCCACCACACTGCCAGTGGCATGATCCTTGATTTTTACACGGTTCATGATCTGCACCTCATCGGTGTTGAGCTTGCTTTCGTCGATAATGCGGCAGTTGGCCACGAGATCTTTGAGCTGCGCTATCTTCATCTCGAGCATGCCCTGCGCCTCTTTGGCAGCATCGTATTCGGCATTCTCCGAG
>CAMWOD010000018.1 GCA_947175715.1 uncultured Porphyromonadaceae bacterium | reverse complement strand
ATAATGTGGTGTCTCCACAGTTGGCGATAGTCGTGTTGCGTTAGTTACTTCTCTATGCTTTCTGTTCCAAATGCCTCGACCGCCCTGAATTTGACAAATATTGGGAGTCAGGCTCTTAAAGTGCAAAAATAATTATTATCCATAAAACAACCAACTTCTCACTCATAAATTCTTGTAAATTCTCTTAAATTGCTTTATCTTAATAATGCATCATGCGATTTATCGGGATTATGATTGAAAAAAGTGGGATGGGTGTTGTGTGTGAAATAAAAAATATGTAATTTTGTGGGCTAATTTTTCCGCACCGGGCTATGAGGTAAGTGTGGGCCAGCCGATAGAGGCCTTCCGCCCGACGGAGTAACCGTTATAAACCATCAATAAGATGTACGTAATCGTAGAAATCCAAGGACAACAGTTCAAGGCTGAAAAGGACAAGTTCTTGTATGTTCACTATCTCGGCGACCAGGTGAAGGAAGGTGAGACAGTTGAATTCGACCGTGTGCTGTTGGCCGAAGCCGATGGCGCAGTAAAGGTTGGCGCCCCCACAGTTGAAGGCGCTAAGGTAGTATGCGAGGTGAAGCGTCCCCTCGTAAAAGGTGATAAGGTAATCGTTTTCAAAAAGAAACGTCGTAAAGGTTACCGCCGCAAAAACGGCCATCGCCAATACTTTACCCAAGTTGTGATTAAGGACGTAATTGCATAACCCACTTAAAATCTGTAGTAGAAATGGCACATAAAAAAGGTGTAGGTAGTTCGAAGAACGGCCGTGAGTCAGAAAGCAAACGACTCGGAGTTAAGATTTTCGGTGGACAATTTGCCAAAGCTGGCAATATCATTAAGCGTCAGCGCGGTACTGTGCATCACCCTGGCCTGAATGTAGGTCTTGGTAAGGATCACACTATCTACGCATTGATCGACGGCACCGTGGTGTTTACTGAAGGCAAGAATGGCCGCAAGTTCATCAGCGTGAAGCCTCTCGAAGCTTAATCGATAGTTAACGCATCGCAACCGAATTTCGGCACCAATCTCCATCAGGAGGATTGGTGCCGATTTCGTTTTAATGCACTACAGTGATGTGTCAACGGCGAGGCAGGAAGAAGGCTTGCATCAGATGGGCACATTCGTCGGCGAGCACTCCACCTACTACTTGTGTACGGGGATGAAAGGGGGAGCGAGTTGTATATGTGGAATAACCTCGCTTAGGGTCGCCAGCGCCATAAACCACTCTCCCTATCTGGGCCCAGGCGAGCGCCCCGGCACACATCAGGCATGGCTCTACGGTGACATAGAGAGTGCATTGCTGCAGGTATTTTCCGCCGAGCGACTGCGAGGCGGCTGTGATGGCTTGCATCTCGGCGTGGGCGGTGACATCGGCCAAAGCCTCGGTGAGGTTGTGGCCTCGGCCTACTATGAGGTCGTCGCACACTATAACGGCGCCGATGGGTATCTCGTTGGAGTCGAAGGCACGCTGGGCTTCACGTAGGGCCGCCCGCATCCATCGCTCATCATTCATGGCTTGTGATTCAATCGAATACATTTTCTATAGACTCCTCGGGCTCTTCTGATGCTGTTTCGCCGAAATATTCGCGGTAACATGGGTTGAAGTTGAGGGGGATTTCAAATTTTGCATCCTCGTCGTAGGGGAGTGTCGGGTCGGCATATACCTTCTTTATGAATTTGCCATAGATTGGCAGGCCCATTTCTGCTCCCTGGCCATCGCGCATGTTGTTGAAGTGGATGTAGCGCTCGTCGCCACCCACCCATGTGCCTGACACGAGTTGAGGTGTGAAGCCCATAAACCAGCCGTCGGCATTGAAGTTGGTAGTTCCGGTCTTGCCACCCATGTCGGCCTTGATGTTGAAATTGCGGCGCAGACGACTGCCCGTACCGTTGTTGACGACGCTGCGGAGCATCGAAAGCATCTTATAATATGCGTTTTCGCTGATGGCCTGAGTGTATTCGGGTGTGAATTCAGCTATTACGTTGCCATTGGCGTCGGCAATTGCTGTGACGTATATCGGGTCGACTTTAAGGCCCTTGTTGGAGAATGCCGAGTAGGCCGTTACCATTTCTTTGACCGATACTTCGCACGGACCGAGGCACAGCGAGATTACGGGGTCGATCTTCTCGTTGGTTATACCGAGGGTGTGCATATTGCGTACCAGCTGAGATGGGCTTAGCTCATTCATCAGGCGGGCTGAAATCCAGTTGTTGGAGTTGGTAAGGGCCCAGTAAAGGTCGACCATCTCTCCTACACGTGCCGAACCTGAGTTGCGTGGCGACCATGGGCGTCCGGCTTCGTCGTAGAGAGTGGGCTGTGAGTTGAGGAACACGTCGCAGGGGGTGAAGTCCTCCTCCATCGCATAGGTGTATAGGAATGGCTTGATTGTTGAACCGATCTGTCGGCGACCGGTCGACACCATATCGTACTGGAAGAAGTGGAAATCGGGACCTCCGACATACGCTTTCACCTCACCGCTGCGCGAGTCCATCGACATGAATCCGGCACGCAGGAAGTGCTTCTGATAAAGCACTGAGTCGCGCGGTGTCATAGTGGTGTCTTTGAGACCCTCGTAGGTGAATACTTCCATCTTGCGCGGCACGTCGAATGTCTTCATTATATCCTCATGCTTCATGCCGGCGCGTTTCAGCGTTATGTAGCGGTCGGACTGCTTCATCGCATTGATTATCAGCTGGTCGACCTGCTGCTGCGATATCTCGTTGCGGTTGGTGGAGTAGGGTGCGCCTCTCGTGCCTTTTTTCTCCTTGAAAAAGCGTTTCTGCAGGTCACTCAGATGCTCGGTCACGGCTTCTTCGGCGTAACGCTGCATGCGCGAGTCGATTGAGGTGTATATCTTCAGGCCGTCGGTATAGAGGTTGTATTTCGTGCCGTCGGGTTTAGGATTTTTCTCAATCCATCCGAAAAGAGGGTTGGTGGCCCAGGCTATTGAGTCGTCGACAAACCGCTGGCGTGAATACCCTTGCTTCAAGTAATTGGAGAGTACGGGCTTCTTGGCGGTGAGCACGCGCTTGAGCTCGGTGCGGAAATAGGGGGCGATACCCTCCTTGTGGTCAACACGGTGGTAGTTGAGCTCAAGTGATAGCTGTTGCAGTGAGTCAAGCTCAGCCTTGGTGATTTTGTCGGCCTTATACATCTGCTCGAGCACCACATTGCGGCGCTGACGTGTTCCCTCGAGATTGCGCAAAGGGTTGTATATGGCGGGATTTTTCACCATGCCCACGAGTGTGGCCGACTCCTGGATGTTGAGATCCTTGGGGTCTTTGCCGAAGTAAACCTGTGCGGCCGAGCGTATACCCACGGCATTGTTGAGGAAGTCAAACTGATTGAGATACATTTTCAGAATCTCATCTTTTGAGTACAGACGCTCAAGCTTTACGGCAATCATCCATTCGATGGGCTTTTGCAAAGCACGGTCCATGAAGCCCTCGCTGGGCGGTGAGTACAGCTGCTTGGCGAGCTGTTGGGTGATCGTTGAGCCACCGCCGGCGTTCTTCTGGCGCATAAGCATGGTTTTGAAGAATACGCGGCCCATGGCACGCATGTCGATACCTGAGTGGTCGAAGTATCGGGAGTCCTCGGTTGATACCAGCGCATCAACCACATATGGTGAAATCTCATCGAAGTCGGCATATACACGGTTGCCGGTTCGGGGGTCATAGTAGCGGCCCATTTCCACCCCATCGGCTGTATAGAGTACTGATGCGAACTTGTCTTTAGGATTCTTCAGTTCCTCTACTTCGGGCATATATCCTATGAGGCCATTATATATCATTATGAAGAACACACCTATAGCTCCGATAAGGCACACGAATGCTACCCACAAGATAACCAATATCTTACGGATGCGTCCTTTCTTGGGCTTTGGCTGTATTTCTTTGTCAACTTCTTCCATATAATGAAATTATGGTTTTAAACCTCGCGAATTTACACCAATATTTATTAATGGTGGGGATAATGCACATTAATTAACACATGTGGCAATGTTGTGCTGGTGGCGATGCGCCGGTGATTGTTACTTGCTTGCGGAGCTTCCAGCAGGGTTTCCTGCCGTGACGACTATCCCATCAGCCACGGTTTGAACGGTAGAGGCAACTGTTTGAACTGGATTGTCAACGTTTTCGCTATCTGACGAGTCGAAGGCGTCCTTTAACTCTTCTGAGAGTTGAGATGCACTGATTGATGCATCAGAATCAGAATCATCGCTTGACTCTTGTGTAACGGAAATATCAGATGCGGACTTATCCGGCTTCTGTATCTCAGTTTGGGCGGGTTTGGATGCGTTGTTGTCCTCTTTCTCAGCTTTATCGGATGAGTATGAGCGTATTAATAATACCAGCACGATAATCAGGGCTACCGTCAAGGCTACAATGACCGCAACCATTGCGTGAGATGAATTTGACTTATTGCTTGTGTTGCTTGGCTTGGATTGGGCCGACTGCTTGGTAGCTTCAACTTTACGAGGCGTTGTGGTTGTGCTGTCATCAGGGTCGCTGATGGTGGCTACTGGCGCTATGGGTTTTGTAACTTCGGGCACGGGCAGTGGATCAATCACATCGAGAATTTCTACGATGATAGCGGTGTGATTGTCGCGGTTGAGCTCGGTGGCGCTGATGAGGCTTGAGCGTTTGCGCTCAGTGTTGCCGGCTTCGTGCGAGAAATTGAATTTAATCTGCTCATCTTCCATATTTTCGAGCATGCCGTCGGTACATAAGTAGAAGATGTCGCCCGGCTTGATATCGACAGTATGATATACATCGGCTTTTGGACGAGGATTGTAGTGTGGCTGCATGGCGCGGGTTATGACGTTGCGCTGTCGCGATGTACGAGCCTCCTCGGGAGTGAGTTCGCCTATTTTCACCAGGTCGTTGACAAGTGAATGATCCCATGTCTGGTGAAGTATCTTGGTTGAGCTGGCGTCTTTGCCTGGGCGAATGTGATATATGCGGCTGTCACCCATGTGCGCTATCATTGCGCCATGGTCGTAGAGTTTTAGCAGCGTCATTGTGGTGCCCATTTTCTTCTCGGCTCCAGTGTCGCGGGCATCGAGGGCGTTGAAAGCGGCATCCAATGCTTTATTGAGCATATCGATTGTGAAATTGCCTTCGGGGTCGGGTTGCTGCGCGAGTATAGATTGGCTCATGGCCTCGCACACTGTGGCGCTTGCCACTTCACCTGCGTCATGTCCGCCCATACCGTCGCATACTATGAAAAGGCGATCGGAAGGATTGGCCTCTCCCATGAGGGGGTACATGCTGTCCTCCTGATGAGGATTGCCCTGGGCATCTTTTCGTTGACCGTATTCCTGTATCTGATAGACGCTAAGTATATATTTCATATTTGGTGTTTGTTAGAGGTGAAGGTGATGGGTGATAATGTTGTGATGGCGAGTGTCAGTATTGGGTGCCACCATCGTAGCATGTCTGATCTGTTGATTCAATTACGAATTTCACGTCGCAGTCGGGCAATTTGATTGTGAAATTGTTGAGAAGCAGCAGTGTGTCGCCGTAGTTGATTTTATCGTTGTTGAGGTATGTAGTATTCACCTCGGGCTTGTAAAGTGAAATCTGGTGTTGGTAGCTTGATGGGTCGAGCTGCTTCACGTCAATCACCACGTGCTGTCGACTCATGCGTTTTGTGGCAATATTGGCAGGTATCTGGATGTCGGCGGTGTTGCCCGAGGCTTGACGACCTATGACATTGCGTCCTGCGTGGAGTGGGTATCTCTGCCCGTTGATGATGAGTGTGCCAATCGCTGCACCTGCGTTCATCTTCTTCGTCAATGTATCGGGAATCTGGGTGTTGGAGTCATCGGGCTTATCCTCGATGCGGCGGAATGAGCTGAATGGCCCCTTGTTTTTGCAAATCGGGCATGTCACATTTTTCGATTCTATGCCGGGTGCATATTGTACTGAGAGCACTGCTCCACACTTGGTACATCCTATTTTTACTACTTCTGCCATAAGTATTGATTTTTATCAGTCATTTTGAAAATTAGTATATATCACCACCGCATAAGTGGCATGTCGTCGGAAAATTTACCCCACATCACCGGGTGCTGATCGTTGCCGCTGGCTTGCTTCACCCCCTTTGATACGTAGTTGAATAACTCCTTGGCGGTGATGATACGGTCGGCGTTGGTGTCGGCATGCCCGCGTAGCCCTCGCTGGAGGTATTGGGTGAAAATGCCGTTGCGCATTCCTATGCGCTCAAAGGATATTTCGTTGTCGCGCGAGGAGAGAAAGAGCAATACATTCGATTTTTTAGCTGCGTCAAGTTCTGAGTTGTTGTTGCGGTTGCCGGGCTTGTTGTTGGATCGTAGGTTGCCTGAAAAACAAGCGTCGGCAAATATCATTTTGTGCTTTGAGCGGCTTTTGCTCATGGCCTTGCGTATCTGCTTGTAAGATAATGCGCCATCGTGGGCTACAAATCCACCTTTGTATCCATGTCCGCTGAAAAAGAGTATCACCATGTCGTCGGGTCGAGCTTGTGAGTATACACGCTCCATAGTACTGATGATATTGGCTCGGGTGGCATTTGAGTTTACGAGTTTGGCGCTTACAGCGTTGGCGTTGCGACGGTATAGCCAGTCGATGGTGTCGGCATCGGCCTTGGCCAGAGTTAGGTCATTGGCTTTGCCCGGGTAGTCGCTGATGCCGACCGACACAAGGTATACTTTGGCTGATGCTGACTGGGAGAATATCCCGGTCAGCATCAGAAGCACAAATAATATAAACTTAGATTTCATATGGGGTTGCGCTATCGTCGAGTGCAAGGTCATTGTCTATATTGTAGTCGGCTGAAGAAAAGCCGGTGTACCCTCCGAGGTCGTCAACGGTGATGTTGAGCTCGCTTACATCGGATATCTCGTCGGCTTGTAACTCGCCGTCATTGTTGAGGTCGGCTACGGCTACATCGAATAAGTCATCGTCGTTAACGTCGATAAGGTATACCTGCTGATCGTCGATCATCACTTCGGCTATGTTGGCTTCAAGGTCGGGGTTGTATTCCACACCGAGTACTTGTACCTGGGGTTCGGCGGGCTCGACTATGGTTACGCTGGGTTCTTGTGCGATATGTGACTCGGCGGGTATCGGATCAACAGGCTGTTCGCCACCGCCGTAAGATATGTTGTTGGCAAACTGGTTTTGCTGTGCCTCACCCATGGCGTTCCACTCCTCTACGGTGTAGGTGTTGTAGAGATTGCCGTGCCATTCGAATACACCACCTGTGCCAAGCTCAGCGCGGGCTGCGGCAAATGCCTGAGCGAACGACATATCGTCGGTGACGTTAGTGGCCATTGTGAGGTCGCCGTGATCAATCACTGTGATATTGATATTCTGTACAGCCGGTGCTGCGGGCACTTCGGCGGGTGCGCTACCTGATGCTGCGCTGCTTGCGGTTCCGGCGGTGTGGTTGATGGTGATGTTTACATCGTTGGGCTGAGCGGGAGCCTGGGGATCAACGTTTTCACTCTGAATAGGTGTTACGTCGAGTTCGCCATCTTTGCCGTCGGCGTTTAACTCATTATTTTTTGTGTCGTCGGTCTTTACCTCATTGTCCTTTGTGTCATCGGTCTTGGTTTCGTCAGCTTTATCATCAGTTGACTTGGTGTCGTCGGTGTTTGAGCTTTTGGCTTTAGTGTCGGTGTCGGCAGGCTTGGATGATGTCATTGCCACTGCCGCTGTGGCTCCGCCGCCGAATACGAGGCCGGCTGCTCCGCCGATTACTACTTTCTTCCACATGCTTCCTTTGCCTTTGGCGGGTGTATTTGTCTCATCGACCGGGGCTGTGGAGTTGTTGACGGTGTCGAATACTGTGTTTTCGTTGTCGTTGTATTGAGTTGACTGATTGTTGTCGAATATGGTGTTTTCGTTTGACATGACTATTTATGTTTTTGGGGGTGATGTGATGAATTTTGATGGAGAGGGGAGTGATGAGTGATTTTAAGCTAAGAAGTCGTCTACGTTAGCGTCGTTATTGTAGTCGGGGTTGATGTTGGCGGTAGCGTCGTCCATTGCGGCTGGCTCATTGGGCATCTGGTTTTGGGCTACCAGCTCGGAGTCGAGGCTTATCTCGATTTTGCCTCCGTTGAGCAGGTGTTCCTGGGCGAGCATTTCCATATCCATGTTTTCACCTGTCACGTCGAAAACTTCATTCTCCTGGTAGATGCCATCGTTGTTGAGGTCGAGAGCTACCACATCGGCTACGTGGTCGCCGGTAGCGTCGATTGCCATAGCGTTGTGTCCATCGACCTGGAGAACTGCTACATCAGTGGTTGTGCCGTCGGCGTTGATTTGCATTTGATATTCGAGTACTTTCACCTCGGGAGTAACTTCGGCCTCGGTAGGTGTGATGATTTCACGGTGGTTGACGTGTACATTCACGTTCTGGCTGGTGTGGATGCCACCTTCAGCTTTGTCATTGTCGGTCAGGTTGGCCTCAATGCTATAGTCTTTGGTGAGGTTTTCCTCGTCAGGGGTGTTCTCGGCTGAGGGGTTGTCGGTGGTTTTCTCGTCGTCGTCGGCTTTCTCTTCGGCTTTGAGCTCGGCTTTCTTGTCATCGGCCTGCGATGTGGGGCGGGGTGTTGCCATTGCTGCGTTTACACCTAATACTGCACCTGCTCCAACTGCTGCGCCTGCTGCGGCTGCACCTGCGATAGTAGCGTTCTCTTTGATCTTTTCTTCCATGACGTTTTATTTTTATTTGTTAATGATTGTCGGTTGATTAATGATTACGCTGCAAAGGTAAGGCGCCCCGTTGGAGCCTCAAAATGTTTTGGATGTTACTGTATGAAGTGTGGGGTTTAGTCCACCAAATGTATGAAAACAGTAGACGATGTTAGTGCCGGGGGTGGTGTTTGCTTTCGAAAGTAGCGCCGCAGTAGGGGCATTTGGGTTTTTTGCTCAGCACGTTGAAGCTCCAGCCCTGAAAGTATTGGCCGCATTGTGGACACACATAGTTGTCCTCCATATATTGTTGCAACTCTTTGGTCTGCTGATTGGATTTGTCAGTCACGCGCATTATCACGCCGGCGATACCTATGGCAAGGCCAACCACCATCAGCCATATGGCAGGCTCCCAGATGCGGCTCAAGAATCCGGCTCCGAGTGAGAAAATACCGATTGAACTTACCAATATGTTGAGCGTGCGTTGGCGCTTGGCTATGCTGTCGCGTTGCTCATTATATTCATCCCACACATCTTTTAGGTGATCGATGTTGATTACTTTGGGGAAGAATGTCGACAGCTTCTCGGTGATGCTTTGCAGGTTGGCCGGGTATCGGTCGGCTCCTAAGTCGATGCGGGCATTAAGGTCGGCGACGCGGGTTATTGTGGGTGTGCCATTGACGTAAGTGGCGTTGGCGTCTTTGAGGTTGGTTACCTTTATCTTATTGTCGCCAAGGTACTCGATGCTGCAATGTCCTGAGCCCTGGGGTGCTAAGCATCGGCTCACCGTGGGGGGTACCGAGCCATCGGTGCCGAAAAATAGTGGTCCTTTTTTGTCAATACCTGCGGCCGTGAGGTCGGCATAAACCTTTAGCTTTCCCTTGTCGGGGTCACGTCCTATTATGAGTGTTATTCCCTTGAGATTGTCGTGTGCTGACATGCTGATGTGTGCTTATGCGGTTTTACTACTCGGCCGATTTGGCAGCGAGCGGTGATATGTACATTTCTTTGAGTTTCTTCAGAGCGTCCTTCGATACTGGGAGGGAGAATGCCGCAGCGCCACCGTCGGTGATGGTGAGACGTTGTTTCAGCACCTCGATGTGGTATACGTAGTTGAGGTTGACGATAAAGCGCTTTCCCACGCGGGCGAATCGGTTGGCATCGGCCTTAAGGCTTTCGCTCAGTAGCTTCTGCATTTGTGCTAAGTTCATACCCACCACGCCTTTCTGCTTGTTGGTGAGCACTATGTTGGTGTAGTTGCCATCGGCTTCAAAGTAAGCGATACGGTCGATGTTGATGCGGTAGAACTCGTCGCGGAAGTTGAGGTATAGGTATTTGCTTGGCTGATTCATGGCTTAAAGTTGTGTGACTGTAATACTTGCAGCGGCCATGTGGACCGCAGGTCTTTATCTCCGCAAATTTAATGAAATTCTCCCTAACCACCAACCCACAAACCCGAAAAATAAAACCCGCCTAAAAATGTGCGATAAAAGGGAGCTGCAATTCAGGAAGGATATTGGAGCTATTGGAATTATTGGATTAATTGGAGTTATTGGATTAATTGGAGGAGTGGGACGGGGCGTGGCTGTGTGGTGTCGATCTGTTTCGCTGATGAGTCCCAATTATTACAATTATTCCAATTATTCCTATACAACGTTACATTGGGTAAAATTGGGTAAAAATTATTGGGGGTGGAGTGAAA
>CAMWOD010000017.1 GCA_947175715.1 uncultured Porphyromonadaceae bacterium | reverse complement strand
ACATCGTTCTGAGCAGAAGGGAGGTCGGCGAACTCCTCGGCACGGAGCTCAGTAACGGCTTCCTTAAGGATTTTCTGGTAAGTCTCGTAGCCGAGGTCGGCGATGAAGCCTGATTGTTCGGCACCGAGGAGGTTGCCGGCGCCACGGATGTCGAGGTCCTGCATGGCGATGTGAATGCCCGAGCCGAGGTCGCTGAAGGATTCGATGGCTTGCAGGCGACGCTGAGCCACGGGTGTGAGCGGCTTGCCGGGGGGTACCATCAGATAACAGAAGGCCTTGCGCGAGCTTCGGCCAACACGACCGCGGAGCTGGTGGAGCTCGCTGAGACCGAAATTCTGGGCGTTATTGACGATGATGGTGTTGACACGGGGCATGTCGATGCCGCTTTCGATGATGGTGGTGGCGAGGAGGACGTCGTAGTCGTGAGCGGCAAAATCGATGATGGTCGTTTCAAGCTGTTCCGGGGGCATCTGGCCGTGTCCGACAGCCACACGGGCGTCGGGAACGAGACGCCGAATCATGGATTCGAGTTCGTACAGCCCCTCGATGCGATGGTTGACGAAGAATACCTGGCCGCCACGGGCCATTTCGAAATTGATTGCCTCGCGGACGGTGTCGTCGTCGAGGGCGCTGACCGAAGTGACGATTGGGTAGCGGTTGGGCGGAGGGGTATTGATGGCGCTGAGGTCGCGCGCGCCCATGAGCGAGAACTGGAGTGTGCGCGGGATGGGAGTGGCGCTCATGGTCAGGGTGTCGATATTGACCTTGAGTTGCTTGAGTTTCTCCTTAACGGCCACTCCGAACTTCTGCTCTTCGTCGATGACAAGCAGACCGAGATCCTTGAATTTGACCGACTTGCCGATGAGCTTGTGGGTGCCGATGATTATGTCGATTTTGCCTGCTTCGAGGTCGGCAAGGATTTCTTTAGTCTGCTTGGGAGAGCGGGCGCGGGAGAGATAATCGACTCGTACGGGGAAGTCCTTGAGGCGATCGCGGAAGGTGTTGAAATGCTGGTAGGCGAGCACGGTGGTGGGAACGAGTACGGCAACCTGCTTTCCATCGACGGCAGCTTTGAAGGCGGCACGGATGGCGACTTCTGTCTTACCGAAACCAACGTCACCGCAGACGAGGCGGTCCATCGGGCGGTCGCTCTCCATGTCGGCCTTGACGGCTTGTGTGGTGGTGAGCTGGTCGGGTGTGTCCTCGTAGATGAACGATGCCTCCAGCTCATGCTGCAGGTAGGAGTCGGGTGAGAATTGAAATCCCTTCTCGTTTTTGCGTGCGGCATAAAGGCGTATCAGGTCGCGGGCTATATCCTTGAGTTTCGACTTTGTGCGCTCTTTGATGCGGTTCCATGCTCCTGAGCCAAGTTTGTTGATTTTGGGTGGCACACCCTCCTTGCCGCGATACTTTGCGAGCTTGTGCAAGGCATGGATCGACACGAAAATGATATCGTCGTTCTGGTAAACGAGTTTTATCATCTCCTGGGTGTGGCCGTTGACGTTGGTGCGCAGCAGTCCGGCGAATTTGCCCACGCCATGGTCTACGTGTACTATGTAATCGCCTGGCTCTATTGATTGTAGCTCCTTGAGCGACAATGCTACCTTGCCTGAGCGGGCGCGGTCGCTTTTGAGCGTGTATTTATGGAATCGGTCGAATATCTGGTGGTCGGTGAATACGGCGGTGCGGGTGGTGTGGTCGACGAATCCTTCGTGCAGCGTACCGTTTACAGCGTTGAAGGGGAAGTTGTCGCCACGGTCGTCGAAGATTGCACGCAGTCGGTCGATCTGTTTTGGTGAATCGCTTAAGCTATATAGGGTGTACCCCTTGTCGATTAGGGTCTTGAATGAATCGCTGATGAGGTCGAAGTTTTTGTGGAAAATCCCTTGTGGCGAGCAGTCGAAGTTGACTGCTGCGGCCCCTCCTGCCGATATGTCGGCTGCGGCTGTGAAGCGGAGCATCCTGAACTGTGCGAGCGACTGAGCGAACTCCTCGGGGTCGACCACCTGCAACATGGCCGACGCATCCCCCTCCGATGCCAGCGAGGCGCTCGTTGAGAATCCCTCGGTGGCGATTGCCCGGATGCGCGATGTGATGTAGTCGGCGTTGACACGCGATGCTATCCGTGTCTTGGGGTCGATGAAGCTCAGCAGCGACTCCCCGCGGCTCTGAAGCGCCACGTTGGAGGTGATTGAAATATCATGGAGACGGTCTTGCGAGAGCTGCGTCTCGGTGTTGAATGAGCGTATCGACTCGATGTCGTCGCCGAAGAAGTCGATGCGGTAGGGGAGCTCGTATGAGAATCCGAATATGTCGAGTATGGAGCCGCGCACGGCAAATTGCCCCGGCTCGTATACATAGTCTACTTCGTTGAAGCCATTCTCCCTGAGCCACTTCTCGGCCTCGACCATATCAAGTTGCTCGTCGACCGACAGGCGCATGGTGTGACTGTCGAGGGTATTGCGCGAGGCCACACGCTCGGCCATAGCCTCGGGGTAGGTGACGACCATGCGTAGGTCGGGGTCGGTGGTCCAGCGGTTGAGAGCCTCCACGCGTAGTATCTGATTGGGGGCGTCGATTTGGCCATACTTGATGTCGCGGCGGTAGCCCGACGGTAGCATCGCCACGGCGTTCTCCCCAAGTAAGCGCGTAAGGTCGTGGTACAGGTAGCCCGCATCGTCGAGCGATTCCCCCACAACCAGCAGCGGCCTACCCTTGACGGAGGGAAGCGATGCAAGCATCATTGCCACAGATGAGCCCGAAAGGCCGTAAAAATCAACACCTTTAGCCGAAGTGCTCTTGAGTGCGGCTTTTACTGCCGCCTGGCGCTCCGGCGAGTCAAAAATCTTCAATAATGCGTGTGTATCCATAATTGGATTGCAAAATTACACAACTATATGTGTATATATGTGTAAGAAGGGTAAAAATCTGCAAAAAAATCTCAATATCGCTCGATTTTATATTTTCAGTTGTTGTATCTTTGTAAAATAATTGTGTATCTATTATGAAGAAACATAGCCAAAATAGCCGTGAAGGTGTTGAGACAACACCCCGCGATGAAATAATCGACGATGCAATAGTCGATGAGGTAGCCGAAGCTGTAGAGCCGGAAGTACATCCCACATTTGAGCAGCTTGGCGTAGAACCAAGACTGCGTAAGGCCATCGAGGAGCTTGGATTTGAGAGCCCGATGCCGGTACAGGAGAAGGTGATACCCCACCTGCTTGCCAAGGATAACGATGTGGTGGCGCTGGCCCAGACCGGCACAGGTAAGACCGCGGCTTTCGGCCTGCCGGTGATACAGCGCATCGACGTGGAGCGCAATGTGCCCCAGGCGCTGATACTGTCGCCCACACGCGAGCTGTGCTTACAGATAGGCTCGGACCTTGCCGACTTTTCAAAATATGTGCCCGGACTCGAGGTGCTTCCTGTGTACGGAGGTTCGAGCATCGAGAGCCAGATACGCGCCCTGCGCCGCGGGGTGCAGATTATCGTAGCCACCCCTGGACGTCTCATCGACTTGATCAACAGGGGCGTGGTGCATCTCGACGATGTGCACACTGTGATACTCGATGAGGCCGATGAAATGCTCAATATGGGATTTCTCGACTCAATCGACGCTATCCTTGCCAATGTGCCCGCCGACCGCAAGATGCTGATGTTCTCGGCCACGATGCCCAACGAAATCGCTCGAATAGCCAAGAAATACATGCACGACCCAGTAGAGTTTGTGATCGGCACCCGCAATTCAGGCGCAGCCAACGTGCGCCATATCTACTATATGGTCAACGCCCGCGACAAATACTTGGCGCTGAAGCGTATCGCCGACGACAACCCCAATATCTACGCAATAATATTCTGCCGTACCCGCCGCGACACCCAGGAGGTGGCCGATAAGTTGATACAGGACGGATATAATGCCGACGCACTCCATGGCGACCTGTCGCAGCAGCAGCGCGACATCGTGATGAAGAAATTCCGCGACCGCGTAATCTCGCTCCTCGTGGCCACCGACGTAGCAGCCCGCGGACTCGATGTTGACGATCTGACCCATGTGATCAACTACGGTCTTCCCGAGGACACCGCCGTCTACACTCACCGTTCGGGTCGTACCGGGCGAGCCGGAAAGACCGGTGTGTCAATCGCCATAATCCACTCGCGTGAGAAGGGGCGCCTGCGCGAGATAGAGCATAAGATAGGTAAAACTTTTGAGCGCCGCGATGTGCCTACCCCCGAGCACATTATCGAAAAGCAGATCTACAATCTTGCCGACCGTATCGAGAAGGTGCAGGTCGACGATGCCGAAATCGACAAATACTTCACCGGCGTGAGCCGCAAGCTGGGGTGGCTGTCGCAGGAAGACCTGCTCAAACGCGTGCTCTCGCTGGAGTTCAACCGCCTGCTCGACTACTACAAGGATGCTCCGACTATCGACTTCATCGACGAGAAGCCGGGCAAAGGGAAGAAAAAGCGTGAAGACGACGGACAGCCCCGCGACAAGGACCGCCGAACGGCCTCAAAGGGTATGGAGCGCATCTACCTTAACGCCGGCAAGCGCGACGGCTTCTATGCCGGCAACCTCATTGAGGCCCTTAATAAGAATGTCGAAGGTCCACGTGTCGACGTGGGGCGTATCGACTTGCTGCCGGGTTACTCACTCTTCGACGTTAAGAAGTCCGATGCTCAGCGCGTGGTAGGAGGTCTAAAAGGTGCCGAATTTATGGGTAAGCGCCTTTACAGCGAGATTGCCGATCCCGACAAGGACTATGCCCGCGTGAGCGACCGACGCACACGTGAAGCAGCATCGGGTGGCGACTCCTACGAGATTTTCAAGAAAAAACGCCATGGCGGCACAAAGAAATCACGCCGTTAAGACTCCTCGAATGATTTTAAGACTCCTCACACTGCTGGTGCTGTGCATCCCATCGATGGCCTTGGCTGTTGGCAATGCCGCCGACGCGTTCAAGAGTGCCCCCGGTGATATATTTCCCACAATAGACTCGGTGTTGCGCCTCGACATGCTCGACTACTATAACGGCGGTTACAGCAACTTTGTGCAGAATGAGTTCACCGAGCCGGTGAGAATCGACTCACTCACCCCCGACTATATAAAGGTGAGGGTGAGTGACAACTCAACGGTAGAGATGACCATGATGCCGTTGTCGGCCAAGGACACCGCCGTAGTGGTGATTACCACCCTCAAGGTGCCCGCCACTGCGAGCTTCGTCAATGTGTATCATGGCGACTGGGTGGAGTATCGCGACGTGTTCCCGATGTTCCGTCTCACCGACTGGTTCAAACCCCAGGATGGCGAGAGTATGGCCGACATTGAAAATATGGTGCCTTTCGTCATAGCACGGCTCACCATCGACCCCGCAACGCGTGTTCTCACAGCCACTAATACCCTCAACGAGTATTTTACGCCCGAGGACTATGACAAGCTAAAACTCACATTGCGCCCAACGCTCAACTATCAATGGAAAGGGAAGAAATTCAAGCTCACCAAGCCCTGACGCTCTCGCAGCTGCAACGACAAGTGAGTGCCGCCCTCGCCACACCTCAATTACAATATGTGTGGGTGGTGGCCGAGCTTAGCGATGTGAGTCAGCGCGGTGGTCACTGCTATATGGAGCTGCTCGAAAAAGACCCCGAGCGCGGCACCCCTATGGCACGAATGCGTGCCGTAATCTGGGCAAGCACATTCGGGCGAATCGCCACAGAATTTTATGCAGCAACGGGCCAGCGTCTCGCCGCAGGTATCAAGGTGATGGTGTGCGGCTCGGTCAACAACCATCCGGTATATGGCATGTCGCTGGTGATTTCGGCCATAAATCCTGAGTACACCATGGGCGACCTGATGCGCCGACGCCGCGAGATAGTGGAGCGCCTACGCCGCGAGGGTATACTGGAGATGAACCGGCAGCTCGAGTTCCCCCAGGTGTGCCAGCGTATTGCCGTGATTTCATCAGATCAGGCCGCAGGTTACGGCGACTTCTGCAACCAGCTATACACCAATCCGTGGCGGCTACGCTTCTGCACGCAACTGTTTCCGGCAGTGATGCAGGGTGAGCGCTCGGCCCGCTCAATCATCGAGAGCCTTGATGCTATCGCCTCGCATGAGGGTGAATGGGACTGCGTGGTGATAATACGCGGTGGTGGAGCCACAAGCGACTTAGCTTGCTTCGAGGATTACGACCTCGCTGCCAACATAGCCCAATTTCCCCTGCCGGTAATCATCGGCATAGGGCATGAGCGCGACATCACCGTGCTCGACTACGTGGCCCGAATGCGCGTAAAGACCCCCACTGCCGCCGCCGAGTGGCTGATAGCTCATGGTGCGGCTCTTCTGGCCGACCTCAACGAGCGGGGTCACCGCATCGTGCGCATGGCCACCGAGCGTATATCGGGTGCCAAGGAGCAGCTGTCGTATTATCAAGGCGCACTCCCCGTAGCGCCAGTCAACGCCGTGGAACGGGCACGCTCGCGCCTGCGTAACGCCCTGATGGCCGTAGGGCAGATAGGAGCCCGACGTATCGCTCCGGCCCTTACACGCCTCGACACATTGCAGTCCAATATCCCCCTGCTGCTTGACAACACTCTGCAGCGCCACATCGAGCGGCTCAACGTCAAGGCCAATATGATAGAGGCGTTATCGCCCCAGGCTACGCTCAACCGCGGCTACTCGATAACGCGCGTCAATGGCCACGCCGTCACCGATGCCTCACAGGTGCACCCTGGCGATGTCATCACCACTATCGTTGCCCGCGGCACGCTCACAAGTACCGTCAACCAGCAGGAGCAGTGACTATGCACCAATAATTAAAAATAAACAGAATCAGCATAATATGGAATTTGTACCCGTCAACGAACTCACCTACAATCAAGCCACTGCCGAGCTCGACGCTATAATGCGCACCATGCAGGCCGATGAGTGCGATATCGACCGCCTGGCTGCTCTCACCCGCCGCGCCACCGAGCTTATCACAGAGTGCCGCAAGCGCCTCACTGCCACAGATCAAGAGTTGCAGTCAATTCTCAGCCAGTTGAATTAACAAGCTTCATGGATGCCTGCGATATAGGCAAAAAGTACGCTTTATTTCGACGTTTTGGCCACTTTGTTGGTGTAATTTGTGCATATTTTCTATTTTTGCCAAAAATCTGGATAGGAAATGAACACCGAATTGAAAATCGAGTCGCTCTCGCAGATAGCCAACATAGCTGAGGACTTCAGCCAGCTCGACGACGAATATATCTTCGCCCGAATCACGCCCAGAAACCTCCACAGCGACGTGTTCACCCAGTCGATGCGCTTTGATGGTATCACCATATTCCTGTGCACGGGAGGGAGCATCGATATTGACGTGAACATGCACCCCCACACCATGACCGCAGGCACAATCATGGTGGCCACACGCTCAACGGTGGTTAATATCAATGCTGTTGATACCGATAATCTTGACGCATATGTGCTGATACTGTCATCGGCATTCATGCGCAACGTAGCTATCGATCTGAATGCCCTGGCGGCCTCACCCAGAATATTCTCGACCGAAGGGAGCGACCCGCTTATGAAGCTCACTGAAGCCGAAACCTCGATGATGGTGCGCTACTTCAAGCTGTTTCACCTCAACACTACCTCCAACACCACCAAGATCTATGTCACCGCCATAGCCCGCTCGCTCATGGCTGCGATCATGTATCAGCTGATGCAGATTGCGTCGACGCGTGTGCCTGCTGAGGATGAAACACTGCAACGCCCATATTCACGCAAGATGAACTATGTACACGACTTCATGGCGCTGGTGCATAAATATTATCGGCAGGAGCGCAGCGTGGGATTCTATGCCGACAAGCTTTTTATATCGCATAAGTATCTGTCGCTCATCATCAAGGAGGCCACGGGACGGTCGGCTGCCGACTGGATCGATGAGTGCGTGATACTCGAGGCCAAAAATCTGCTGCGTTTCTCGGGCAAAAACGTGCAGCAGATAGCTTACGAACTGAATTTCAACAATCAGTCGTCGTTTGGCAAGTATTTCAAGCATCTTACGGGTATGTCGCCCACCCAATTCCAACAATCGTGATCGCCGGGCGTCGCCATAGCACAGTAGCAAAATGATTGTGCAATTATTTGGCATATTTATTACTTAAATTTATCTTCGCGCCAAGGTACAATTATGGCCATACTAATAAAAGCTAATTGTTATGTCACAAGAACTCGACTGGGCCAGTCTATCATTTGGCTACCACCCTACTGACTATAACGTGCGCTGTCATTATCGTGACGGTAAGTGGGGGGAAATCGAAGTTTCAAGCTCCGATACTATCAACATACACATGGCAGCCACTGCGCTCCATTATGGTCAGGAAATATTTGAAGGCCTCAAGGCCTTCCGAGGCAAAGATGGTAAGGTGCGTATATTCCGCCTTGAGGAGAACGCCCGACGCATCGCCGACTCAGCCCGCGGGCTGATGATGGCTCCGGTGCCCGAGGATCTGTTTCGTGAAATGGTAATCAAGGTGGTGAAGCTCAATGAGCGGTTTATCCCTCCCTACGAGTCGGGAGCATCGCTCTATATACGCCCCCTTGAGATAGGTATGAGCGCCCAGGTGGGTGTGAAGCCCGCCCGCGAATACCTGTTTCTGGTGCTCGTGACTCCCGTAGGTCCTTACTTTAAGGAGGGATTCCGACCCACCAACATCTGTGTGATGCGTCAATACGACCGTGTGGCCCCCAAAGGCACCGGGCGCTGGAAGGTGGGTGGCAACTACGCTGCATCGCTCACCGCCGGGGAGCATGCCCACGAACTGGGCTACTCAGCAGTGCTATATCTCGATCCCAAGGAGAAGAAATATCTCGACGAGTGTGGCCCTGCCAACTTCTTCGCAATAAAGGACGGTAAATACATCACTCCCGAGTCAGAGTCAATACTCCCATCGATCACCAATATGAGTCTGCAGCAGATAGCGCGCGACATGGGCATCGACGTGGAGTGCCGCCACATACCCCTCGAGGAGCTTGCCGATGTGCAGGAGGCAGCCGCCTGCGGCACTGCCGCCGTGGCATCGCCCGTAGCGCAGGTGCACGACCTCGATACCGGCCATAAATACATTATATCGAAGGATGGTCAGCCCGGCCCTGTGGTTACGGCGTTGTACAATCGACTTCGTGCTATACAGTATGGCGAGGTAGAAGATACCCACGGATGGAACACCGTGCTGGATATCTGATGACTTTTTGAGATATAGGATTGTGGACTATCAAAGTATAATAGATGAATTATATCCCGCAGGCTCGCGCTTGCGGGATATATATATTACACACGCCAGTCAAGTAGCTGATTTGGCCCTTGAAATTGCTGCGCGCAAACACCTTGAAGTGGACATGGACCAGCTTAAAGCTGCTGCAATGCTTCACGACATAGGCATCTATCTCACCGATGCGCCAGGTATCAATTGCCATGGCTCAGAGCCTTATATACGCCACGGTATATTGGGTGCTGAGGTGCTACGGGCACGGGGTGTAGATGAGGCTATAGCATCGGTGGCCGAGCGGCACACCGGCGCAGGCATAACAGTCGACGACATTGACGCCCAAGGGCTTCCGCTGCCACGGCGCGACTTCTCGCCTCGCACGCTCATGGAGCGCCTTGTGTGCTATGCCGACAAGTTTTACTCGAAAACGCGTCTTGATTCGGCTAAGACTCTTGAGCAGGTGCGGGCATCGATGGCCCGACGCAGCCCTTCAACCCTGGCGCGCTTCGATGAGCTCCACAGGGAGTTTGCTATTGAATAAAATGTGTGAGACCGGGGGTCAGAACACCAGGCCTACATTGTCGAGCCACAGAGTGAGGCCTTCAGTGCCCTCGTAGGGCTTGCCGGCGGCCGTTGAGGCCATTACCATGATATGGGTGGGTGTGGCATCGGCGTCATCCCAGCCTATTTCGTGCACAGGCACCATCTTCCCCTTGGAATTGCGGGCGTAATAAGCGCGTTCACCATCGAGCAGCCCCATCCACGAGCGGTAGTTGGGGTCGGATGTTATGTCGCCGTAATTCACTTTGAGTCGATGTTCGTTGATCCATCCGTTGGTCGACTTGTTGAAACGCTCGCGGCCGGTGCCCACACGTTTGGCATAGATGTTGCCATCCTTATCCTCCCAGCGGCGCTGTAGGATGATGAACACCTCGGCGTTTTCGCGCCCCTTGATCACCTTCTTCTTACCAAATCCGCTTGAATATGTGCGGGTGTCGGCCGTGGGCATCGTCACCTTGTAGTCGAACATCAGCGCCTTGGGGCGGCGGGTGAAGGGTATGCCCATCTCAAACTTGCTTGTCGGGTCCTTGGTCGACTTCACTGGTTCGATCATCTGACCCAGGAATATAGAGCCTGCCACAAGCACATCGACGTTGATGATACCGGCGGCTTTGCAGTGCTCCATGATGGTGGAGAGTTTCACGCACTTGTTGCCACCCGAACGCTGGTCGGGAAAGACGGCATTGGATGTTTTGGTGATGCCCATCACATTGGCCATCACATTGGAAGTGGCCCAGGGTGAGCCCCCTTCGTTGATATAAGGGTCGCTGCTGGTGGTGGTGCGGGTGGGAGCGATCTCATACACCTGCTTGGTGTTGCCTCCAAGCACCGACGACTCCTTGATGTTGCGAGTCACCCACTGCTCGAAGTCACCGTACTTTATGGGTTCGAAAGTGTCGGCCAGTGATGCCGAGGTGCCGCCTGCCAGAGCCGCAGCGAAAATAATGGTTGCCTTAATGTTCATAGTTCTCTCCGGTTTCGGTTGCTTATGCTAATGAGTTGCAAAATTATATAAAAT
>CAMWOD010000016.1 GCA_947175715.1 uncultured Porphyromonadaceae bacterium | reverse complement strand
GAGTGAAGCTCCCCGACGGTATGCGCGAGAATGAGCGCTTCCCCGAGCCCATCATCACCCCCCCCACCAAGGCCGATGCAGGCCACGACGAGAATATTTCGGCCGAAGACATCATAGCCCAGGGTATCGTGAGCCGCGAGGACTATGAGGTGATGGAGCGCTACACCCGTGCCCTCTTTGCCCGTGGCACCGAGATGGCCGCCGCCAAGGGGCTGATATTGGTCGATACGAAATATGAGTTTGGCAAGCGTGACGGCAAGGTGATATTGATTGACGAGATACACACCCCCGACTCGTCGCGCTACTTCTATGCCGACGGCTACCAGGAGCGATTCGAAAAGGGTGAGCCACAGCGTCAGCTGTCGAAGGAGTTTGTGCGCCAGTGGCTTATCGAAAACGGATTTATGGGTAAGGCCGGCCAGCAGGTGCCCGAGATGAGCGATGAACTGATAGAGAGCATATCCGAGCGCTATATCGAGCTATACGAGCGTGTGACTGGCCAGAAATTCGAACGTGCCGACAGCGCCGATCTTACCGACCGTATCGCCACCAACGTGCTTGATTGCCTGGATAAGGTAGAACGATGAAAACCGAAAGCCCCGAGCTGAGAGTGGCTGAGGTTGAGGCCACCACCCCCTACGGCGACGAGCGCCACAAGTCGGAGCAAGTGCGCGAGATGTTCGACTCGATCGCACCGGCCTACGACTTCATGAACCGCGCCATGACACTCGGCATCGACAAGCTGTGGCGCGCCAAGGCAGTGAGGATGATAAAGAAATCAGCACCGCTGACGATACTCGATGTGGCCACCGGCACAGGCGACTTGGCCATAAAAATGGCTCGCTCTATGCCGCAAGCCACTGTGACCGGGCTCGACCTTTCGGCCGGGATGGTGGAGCGTGGCAACGCTAAGGTGGCCAAGGCGGGGCTAAGCTCACGCGTGAAACTCGAGGTGGGCGATTCGTTGGCGATGCCCTACGCCGATGGCTCGTTCGACTGTGTGACGGTGGCCTATGGAGTGCGCAATTTCGAGCATCTGCTGCAGGGGTACCGCGAGATGGCGAGGGTGCTACGCCCCGGCGGCATGCTGGTGGTGATAGAGCTCTCCACCCCCACGTCGCGCCTCGTCAAGCCGCTGTACCGCTTCTACACACGCAGGGTGATACCCGCCGTGGGGCGCATGGTGTCGAAGGATAGCCGCGCTTACACATATCTGCCCGAGTCGATAGAGGCGGTGCCTCAGGGATCGGCTATGACAGCCCTGATGGCCGAGGCCGGATTTAGCCACACCCAGTTTAAGCCACTCACATTCGGCACTTGCACCATCTACGTGGCTATAGCTTGAGGGTGATAATCTGATTTAAGTCGGTGGTATAGTGGCGCGAAAGGTGATCGGTGGTGATATGCCACTCGTGGGAATACCCTTGCACCGCGCACCGCACAGCATTGCGCCCCAACCGTGAGTTGATGCGGCTCACCGCCGCCATAAGCCGCTCATGCCGCGGGCGGTCGACGTTGTCGAAGAGCGACCCCTGTATCTCCTGGTCGCTCACAATGTTGTCGACCAATACTCCACCCTTCTTGTATAGAAATCCACCCTCCACCCAGTGGGTGCGGAGTGCGTCGACGGCTGCGGGCACTATCTCCTGCAGCGAATGGGTGGGCACGGCAAAGCGTACCAGGGCGTGGATGGTGTTGGCCGGAACATCAGTGCGGAAGCGGCTTGTATAGGCAAACACGTGCATCTCGGTGCATGATGTGTGCTGCTCACGCAGCTTCCAGGCGCATGATGCGGCAAAGTTGGCTATGGCCTCCTCCATGAGTCCTAATGAGCGAATCCCCGTGCCGGGGAAGCTGCGGCTGGTGCGTATCGACTGCTTGTGGGGAAGGGGGTCGATGGATATGCAGCTTTCGCCATGCAGCTCTTTCCATGTGCGCAGACCCGTGATGGTCATTAGTTTGCGCACCCAGTGGGGTGAGCGTTGGGTGAAGTCCCAGGCGGTGTTGATGCCGTGGTAGTGGAGTTTCTTGACGTAGCGGTGACCGATACCCCACACATCGCCGATGTCGAACATGCGCAGCGCCGTTTCGCGCTTGTGGTCAGTGTCGATCACGCACACCCCGCGATACCCCTTATACTTCTTGGCGAAGCGCGAGGCCATCTTGGCCAGGGTGCGGGTGGGGGCTATCCCCAGCGATATGGGTATGCCGGTGCCCTGGCGCACACTGTTGACTATATGCTCGCCGTAATGGCGCAGATCGTCACCGTCGCCCATGCCCGAGAAGTCGAGAAACGCCTCGTCGATGGAGTAGATTTCGATGCGTGGAACGAACGTGGCGAGCATCGACATCACACGCTGGCTCATGTCGCCATAGAGTTGATAGTTGGACGAAAAAACGGCCACATCGTGGGCGCGCAGCATGTCGGCTACCTGGTAGTAGGGGGTGCACATGTCGAGGCCGAGCGCTTTGGCCTCGTTGGATCGTGCCACGATGCATCCGTCGTTGTTGGAAAGCACGACTATGGGCCGGTTGGCGAGCGACGGCTGAAACACGCGCTCGCATGAGCAGAAGAAGTTGTTGCAATCGGCCAGGGCGTACATGGCAGGTGGGTCACTTGAGTGTGTGGATGGAGTGGGTCACCACACCCCATATCATATCGAAATCGGGGTGGGCTGTGAGTTGGCGCAGGGTAAACTGGCCGTCGATCCATGCCACCACCACATCGCCGAGTGTGGGTGAGAGCGACTTGTCGACTATCACCAGGTCGCCATCGGATATGCCCACGCATTGCATCGAGCTGCCGTCGGCGCGTGCGAAGAAAGTGGTGGGGCGGTTGGATATGAGCACACGATTGAGGTCAATGCCGTCGGCCATATAGTCCTTGGCCGGCGATGGGAAGCCTGAGGTAGGCATTGTGGATATGTCGGGAGGGGTGATTGACGTATCACCCTCTCCGCTGAAGCGCGAAGTTTTCATAGGGGGGAGATTACGCCGCAAAAATAGGGCAGCCCCGCGGTCGCAGAGCTGCCCTTGATTCTTAATAAATGTGAAATATCTATGTGGATTACATCACGATTTTAGCAGCGCGATGACCCTGGCGCACGATGTAGAGCTGGCCGGCCTGTGGGTTGGCGATGCGGATGCCCTGCAGGTTGTAGTACTCAACCGGTGCCGAGGGGTCGGGATTGAATGTGTCGGCTTCAACAAATTCGATACCGCTCACGGCTTCGGGGTCGTATACGGTGTAGATGCCGGGTATTTCGAGGTGTCCGGCATCGTTCATCGAGCCGGAGGGTGAGTATACGATATTGGTGAGTCGCAGGGGGTAGTTGAGCAGATCGGATGTGTTGATATACTCGTTGAGGTCAAATGAGCCCTCGGCATGCACCCCTGTGGCGATAGCGTCGGAAGCGAGCGAGTAGCGGTTGCCAAGTGAGTCGGCAAACTTGACGTTGACGCTGCGCAGCTGGCCGGCGGTTGGGGTCACGTCGTAGGCTATGGCTATTGGCAAGCTCCAGAAGAATAGGTCTTTATTGTAGGTAAAGGTGATGGTGTTGGTGCGTGTAGATGTGATGGTGTAGTCGATGGCCAATCCATCTTCGGTGGGAGTGATTTCGGCCTTTGTGCCTGCCAATGCTATTTTCCAGTCGCTCTCCGAGAAGTTTTTGAACAGGTTGTAGCGAGCTTCGACAGGAACCTGTACGGTGACATTAATTGTCACGGTCTTATCGCCGATGGTGCCGGTGATGGTGGCTTCGCCGTCGGCCACGCCCTTGATCAGGCCATGGTCGGAAACGGTGACAACGTTGGCGTCGGATGAGCTCCAGTTGAACACCACGGGGTCAACGGCGATTGTGGTGAGACCGTTGTCGGCCTGCACTTCGGCGAGGTATTCGCGGTGAGAGTCGATAAGCAGGTTGGGGATGCGGGGTGCGTAGTCGACTGTGTCGGCGATATTGCCGAGAATTGAGGCGGTGCACTCACCGAGCTTGGCGGTGAGCACTCCACACTTCGAGCCGGAGGCGAGCAGTGTGTTGCCGTTGGTGATGGTGCCGAGCTCGGGTTGGCATTCGAGGGCAAAGCCGGTGACGTTGTCGCTCACGAGCACGCCATATTTATTGTAGCCGTAGATTACCGGGGTGTATGTGCCGAATTTGGGGAGCGATGCTTTCCAGTCGGCAAATTGGATTTCGGCGATTTCCTTGTCGTCGGCGGGAGCGTCGACAGCTGCGAAGATGGCGTTGCCCACGGCGCGCTCAGAGCCGTCGGAGCAGCGGTTGCGTACGCCGAATGCCGAGGTGTAGAGGGTGGATGAGCCGCCACCGTCGAGGTTGACAGCCTCGTATGCGCCGGCATAGAGCATCATGTCGCCAAGCTGCGAGGTGCGCACACCCACTGAGCCGTTGAGACGCCCTTCGATTACCATCATTATGATTTTGTTGCCATCCTGGCTCACGCCGATGCCTGTGCGGGGGTGCTGGGCTGAGGCGTCGCCGCGCTCACCCTCCGAGTCGAGGCGCACGCCGTCGCCCACGGTTTTGGGGTTGCCCGACACGATCTGTGTGGGATAGATGCGCTCGTCGCCAAGCAGCACGATGTGGTCAAACTCCACGATGTCGCCGGTGTGGAGACCTGCCACGAAGTCCTTGGCATTGCCGCGGGCGAATATCACGAAGCCGTCGGAAGGAATCTTGGTGTCGCCCGAGGTATTGGGCTCGGAGGTCACTTGCATGCGATAGGTGCCACCGCAGGTAAATGAGTCACCCTCGACGAGCTTGGCGGTGACTTCGTAGGAATTGCCGGTGTAGTCGGTCTGGTTGGTCGAGCCCCAGTAGCGGGGGGTGTAGATGGTGACGCCATTGTTGGGAGCGCCGACATTGATGCCCTTGAACAGAGCTGACGCTGATCCGCATTTGGCGGTGCCAGTGTAGTAGTTGAGTCGGCCAATGCGGGCCACGCCGTCGCGGTCGACCGAGAACTGGTAGTTGGAGTTGGATGTCTTGTACACTTCACCGTCGGCGGTGCAGGAGGTTGTGGGTGAGCCTACCTTTGATGTGCCGTTGGTGGCGTTGCCCGATGTGGTGAAGAAGTCGGCGTTGCAACCTGCGAAGTAAAGGCGGCTCGATGTCGACTTGCGCTCGGCCATCGACGATGTCTTCTCAGTGCCGGCCACCATGTCGCGGGCGCATACTGCATGCATTGACACTCCAGGCACCGACTTGTCGATGGTGAGGTAGTGTACCTGAAGTTTCTGCCCCACATTGACGGTGGATTGCAGGGCCAGGTGGGTGGCGGTGGTGCCGGGGCCCACTTTCACATGTGATATGGTGTCGAGAGAATACGTCACGCCGAGTAGGTCGACTGTGCCTTGAGCTGCGGCGTTGAAGGTGCTCATTGCAAGTGCTGCCGCCGCAACCGAGCATAGGGTAAAGTGTTTCATGTGGTATGGTATCAGTTATATGATATTAGTTATTTTAAGTGCAAATATAATGTTTTGGTGTGAATTGACAATAATATTAACTAATGCTACGTTAATTAACCAATGAATTTAATGATGAGATACGCCAAACTCATATTTGTAGCGCTCGCTGTGGTCTTAGGGTCGCTGGCGGGCTATGCTCGTTTCAACGATAAGGTGCTCAACCGTCCCTATGCCGACCTGCGTCGCTGGCATCTGGGATTTTCGATCGGTGTGCACACCGAGGACCTGAAATTCACTCACAATGGTATCGCCACCGAGGATGGGCAGACGTGGTACATGGAGCAGCCCTCGTTTTCTCCGGGCTTCTGTGTCAACGGTCTGTTCGACCTGCGGCTCAACAACTACTTCAATGTGAGGGTGTCGCCGGGTATGTACTTCGGCAACCGCGACGTGCGCATGCGCAACATTGATGGTGACGAGCAGGAACGTGTCAACCTCAAGTCGACGCTGGTAGTGCTCCCGGTGGATGTGAAATTCTCGGCTATGCGACTGCGCAATGTGCGCCCCTATGTCACCGCCGGATTCATGCCTGCCTTTGACGTGAGCAAGAAGCGCCGCGAGCCTTTGCAGCTGAAGTCGAGCGACTTGTATCTCACTGTGGGATTTGGCCTTGATACGTATTTGCCTTACTTCAAATTCATTCCTGAGATAAAATTTTGCTTCGGGCTGAAGGATGTGCTCCAGCACGACCGCCCCGACCTGGCCGACGACCCGGGTATGCTCAAATACACCAACGCACTCAAGAAGGCCACCTCGCAGATGGTGGTGCTAACTTTCTACTTTGAATGACGACTTATAAACTCAGCCACAATATGTTGACCAGGGCAATGAGAGTACTGTTAACCCTGATGTCGATTGTCGTAGCTCTCCCCGCCATGGGCCAGAGCGACGCTGTGCTTTCGCAGTATTACGAGATGCCGGCTTACTATAACCCAGGTGCCATAGGTACCACCGACTTTCTGCAGATACGCGCCGGAGGCCGTATGCAGTGGGTGGGCATCGACCACGCCCCCACAACATTTCTCGGCGGAGCCAACATGCCTGTGAAGTTTCTCAGCAAACGCCTCGGCGTGGGCTTGCTGATGCAGCAGGAGAGCATCGGTCTTTACAGCAACCTTTCGGTTGGCGCACAGCTTGCCTATAAGCTCAAACTATTTAAAGGAGAGCTTTCGGTGGGCGTGCAACTGGGGTTTGTCGATGAGAAATTCAAGGGCTCGAAGGTGGAGCTCCCCGACGACGATGATTACCATACATCGGGCGACGACGCCATACCCACCAGCGATGTCAATGGCAATGCTTTCGACCTGGGCATCGGCGCGTTCTACACTCACAGGCTGTTTTGGGCCGGAGTATCGGTGACTCACGCCACATCGCCCACGATCACGATGAACGCTGAGTCGGGCCAGGGAGCGCAGGAGCATAACTATGAGTTTCAGATAGGTCGCAACGTATATTTTATGGCCGGAAGCAATATTCCGATAAAAAATACGTTATTTGAATTGATGCCCTCGGTGCTTTACCGCACGGATTTCCAGTTTTGGACAGTCGAGGCAACGGCCCGCGCCCGTTACGCCAAATTCCTCACATTTGGAGTGGGATATCGCTACAACGACGCTGTGGTGGCCACGGTTGCCGCTGAATACAAGGGGTTTTTCGTGGGTTATAGCTATGATTACCCCATCAGCACCATCTCCAAGATAAGCTCGGGCAGCCATGAGATACTCGCCGGCTACAGCCTTAAGCTCGATCTGGGCGAGAAAAACAAGAATAAACACAAGAGTATACGCATAATGTAATATGAAAAGACCATCAATCTTAGCAATTCCAATGGTTACAGCGCTCGCAGTGGCATCGTGTGCCACTGGTGGCCGCAGCTCGGCAGGCGGTGAAGTCACCGGCGTGGGAGGCACATCCTGGGCCGAGCCTACCCCTTACGGCATGGTGCTGGTTGACCGAGGCTCAATGGAAGTGGGCGTGCAGAAACCCGACTCGGTGTGGAATATCCCCGCCGATGCGCGTGGTATATCGGTCGACGCCTTCTGGATGGATGAGACTGAAATCACCAATGGTAAATATAAGCAATTCGTCTTCTGGGTGCGCGACTCAATAATCCGCGAGCGCCTGGCCGATCCGGCCTTTGGGGGCAACGAAGAGTTTAAGATTGAGGAGGATAAGGAGGGTAATCCTATCAAGCCACACCTCAACTGGAACAAAGCTATACCCTGGCGCAACCCCAACGAGGATGAGGCACGTGCCATCGAGAGCGTATACCGCACCAATCCTATCACCGGCGTGCGCGAGCTCGACCCCGAGCAGCTCAACTACCGCTATGAGATTTACAATCATACTGCGGCCGCCAAGCGCAAAAATCGCCTCGATCCTCGCCGCCGCGAGTACAATACCGATCGCCCCACACCCACCGATGTGCCTATCATATCGAAAGATACCGCCTGGATCAACGATGAGGGTGAGATAATCCGCGAGACCATTACCCGTGGCCTCACCGGCGATTATGATTTCCTCAACACCTACATAGTCAATGTCTACCCCGACACCACGGCTTGGATCAATGACTTTGACAACGCCTACAATGAGCCCTACACCCGCCTGTACTTCTCACATGGCGGCTATACCGACTACCCCGTGGTGGGTGTGAGCTGGGAGCAGGCCAACGCATTCGCCAACTGGCGCACCGACTTCCTGCGTCGCTCACTTGGCAAGGAGGGCGTGTATGTGGAGCCCTATCGCCTCCCCACCGAGGCTGAGTGGGAGTATGCGGCCCGTGCCGGTGTAAACGACAATATGTATCCTTGGGAGGGTGACATACCTTTGAGCGAGGATAAGGGTTGCTTCTACGCCAACTTCAAGCCCGCCGAGGGCAACTACGTGCGAGATGGCCATATCATCACCTCGCGTGTAGGAACATACGCCCCCAACGATTTCGGCCTCTACGACATGGCCGGTAACGTGAGCGAGTGGACCTCAACAGCCTACAACGAGAGCGTGGGCAAGATGACCAACGACCTCAACCCTGAGTTCCGCTACGATGCTGCCAAGGAGGATCCTTACAAGATGAAGCGCAAGATAGTGCGCGGCGGTTCGTGGAAGGATGTGGCCAAAAACATTCGCTCCGACATACGTATGTGGGAATACCAGAACGAGCAGCGCTCTTACATCGGATTCCGCTGCGTCCGCTCGCAGATAGGATTTGCCCGAGGCAATAAACAGCGTGGAAAGTAACACCAACTAACTGATAACTCTGTCAATAACTCCTTGCAATGGGAAAAAAGATTAAAAAATACAAGAACGGCTTGTGGCACTTCCTTCAGTGGGAGGGTGGCCAGCGCTTCTTCAACTTCGCTTATTCAATCGGTGCTGCAATCGTAATCTGGGGCGCACTGTTCAAAATCCTTCACCTGCCCGGTGGCAACACACTGCTATCGATTGGTATGGGTACTGAGGTGTTGATGTTTATCCTCACCGCTTTCGACCGTCCGCCCAAAGAATACAACTGGGAAGAGGTATTTCCTGTGCTTGACTCTAAGAATCCCGAAGACCGTCCCAATTTCGAGGGTGGCTCAGGAATCATAGTAGGTGGCTCGGGTGGCACTGTCACGGTAGCTGGCGGTGTAAGCGGCGCACAAGCCAAAGCTGCTGCCGGTATACCCGCAGGCGTAGCTCTCACCCCCGAGGACACAAAGTCGCTCAGCGACTCAATAGCCAAGATGGCAGCTGCCAGCGAGCAGCTGTCGCGCATGGCCGAGCTTACATCGGCTACACAGCAATATCTCGACCAGATGGGTGCTATAGCTCAGGAGATGTCGCACCTGCGCGAAACCACCGAGTCGCTCAACCGTGTGAGCGAAGTGCTGCTCGAAAGCTACTCGGCAATCACTCAGAACTCCGAAAGCATCACAGCAAGCTCCAATGGCTATGTTGATCAGATGAAAGACCTCAACCGCAACATTGGTGGTCTCAACACCATCTACGAGATTCAGCTTAAGAGCGTGTCGTCGCAGCTCGACTCAATCGACCGCGTCAACCGCGGCATAAAGGATATCCGCGACATGTATGAGAAGAGCTCGGCTCAGGCAGTGCGCTACTGCGAGGAGACTGAGCGCATGGCTCGCTACATGCAGCAGCTCAACTCGGTGTACGAGAAGATGCTCACCGCCATGACCATCAATATGTACAGGCCTATGATGGGAGCCGACGCCCAGGCACCCGCCCAGCAGGCACCTACTGAAAACGTATAATATACTACCGACAATCCACTGACCCGCAATGGCAGAAAATCTAAATAGGCTCTCAGCTCGCCAAAAGATGATTAACCTGATGTATATCGTCTTGACGGCCATGCTTGCGCTA
The DNA here is from genome assembly GCA_947175715.1 of uncultured Porphyromonadaceae bacterium. Lineage (GTDB taxonomy): Bacteria > Bacteroidota > Bacteroidia > Bacteroidales > Muribaculaceae > JAJPXC01. The sequence continues at coordinate 1,286 of CAMWOD010000016.1, read as the reverse complement.
AACGTGTCGAGCGACGTGCTCGACGGCTTCACGCAGGTAGATGAAGGCTTGAACCGCTCCAACGCCAACGTTGACGAGCGCAACAAGTCGATTCTACAGCAGCTTGAGGCTTTCGCCGCACAGAATCCCGAGAAGGGACAGGTGTGGTATGAGCAGGCCCTCGAAGTGCGCGAGGTGACCGACCGACTCTACAATCAGATCGACTCAATCAAGCTGCTGATAGTGCAGCAGGCCGACGGCCCCGAGGGAAATGTGGCTGAGATAATCAACCGCGACAACCTCGAAGCTGCATCGGTGGTGATGCTCGCTCCAGGCAACGAAAATGGTGCAAAGCTGCGCCTGTCGATCGACCAATACCGCGACTATATCATCTCTAAACTCCCCGAAAACAAGCGCGTCAACGTAGAGGCGGCACTTTCTACCGACCCCGTGCAGCGCAAGGGTGTGATTGGCGCAACCTCATGGGAGGAGTCGAAGTTTGACAACCAGCCTGTGGTTGCTGCGATTACACTCCTCACCAAGCTTCAGAACGATGTGCGCTTTGCCGAGGGTGAGGCGCTCAATACCCTGCTCTCTAATGTTGACGCAGGTGATGTGCGCGTCAACGAGCTCAATGCGTTCGTGATACCTCAGTCGCGCCTGGTGATGCGCGGCGGCAAGTATAGCGCCGATATAGTGCTGGCAGCCGTCGACACCACAGCCCGCCCGATCGTATATATTAATGGTAAAGCCCTCGACAACAATCGAGGTCATTACGAGCTATTTACAGGTAGCACAGGTACATTCACCTACAAGGGGTATCTTGAGGTGCCCCATGGCGACGGTACTACCACACGCCACGAGTTTGCATCCGATTATACTGTGATTGAGCCTTCGGCCACTATCTCTCCCACGATGATGAACGTGCTCTACGCCGGTATCGAGAATCCGATCAGCATCTCTGTTCCCGGGGTGCCCATGTCGGCAGTATCGGCCACAATGACCAACGGCACTCTTACCCGCAAGGGTGACGCCTGGGTGGCACATCCCGGCAAAGTGGGCTCGGATGCCGAGGTAAGTGTGACGGCCACTATCGACGGTCGATCGCAATCGGTGGGCAGCATGAAATTCCGCGTGCGTAAATTGCCCGATCCATCTCCTTACATAGCCTACCGCAATGCTCAGGGGCAAGAGGAGGCATATCGCGGCGGCAAGCCCATAGCCAAGAAGCTCCTGCTCGAATCGCAGGGCCTCGATGCCGCCATCGACGATGGTATTCTCAACATCAAGTTCAAGGTGGTAAGCTT
>CAMWOD010000015.1 GCA_947175715.1 uncultured Porphyromonadaceae bacterium | reverse complement strand
GCCGACGGTTGTAGATAGCCCCTGGTGGAGGAGGCGAAGTCGACGGAACCTGGGGAAGCACCCCTCCCAAAAACAGCGGCCTCGGAGAGGTCGCAGTAATGTTGCCGCGTGGCGTGTCGTGGAGGTTGGGTTTCCGCGGCGCATAGCGCCAGCGGAAACGCGCGGCGTAGCTGCGCCTCAAGTTAGCCACATGCAAGCGCGGCAGAGCCGCGTGCAGCTTGAGGAAGCGGTATTCTCACAAAAACACGGCTGCGTAGCTGCCGGTCCCCACTTCATGGGGATTCGACATATTGGAGTAATTGGAGTAATTGGAATTATCAGACCTATCTGACGATAGCGGAGTCGGACGCGAAAAATCGCGTCCCTACCAAAGAGACAGCGATACGCCTCCAAAAGCCAAATTAGCTGGAATTCCCATAGCCTTAAACGCACGAGCTATAGTGGAAAAATTTAGGTTCTTCCCACTTTCAATTTTAGAAATCTGTGCTCTTTGCACCCCCATCAGCTCACCTAATTGCTGCTGCGTTAAGTTCTTTTCAACTCGGGCACGTTTTATGGCTTCACCGATATGATAGGCGCGCACATCTGCCTCCACCTCAGCCTCAAAAGCATCCCTCTGGGGAGTACCTACTTGTCCTAAATCTTCATTTAACACCTCGTCAAAGGTGTAAAGTTTCATATCGCTTACTGGTTTCATTTCTTTATTTTTGCCTCGAAATATTTCCGCCTCAACTCTTCGGCTCGAGCTATCTCCTTAGAGGGCGTTTTCTGCGTTTTCTTTATTATTCCGTGAGTTGCTATCACGAGGGCCTCTGCTTCCTTATCCCAGAAAGAAAATAACCTATATGCTGTCCCCTGGTATAAGGTTCGAAACTCCCATATCTCAGAATTTTCTAACTTTTTGAAAAGTTCATAATCCTTAACTCCCCCCTGTACTTTCTTGATATTGTAATATATCTTATTTCGAGCCTGTATAGGTAGAGACTTGAGGAAGTCTCTCGCAGCTTCTAATAAAAACAATTGAAATACAGGTCGGACCATATTCTTAATAATACAATTAATAACCCCGCAAATATACAAAAAGTTTCCTTATCGGGAAACACATTTAACATTTCATTTATGCCGCAGCTGCGGAGTCGCAGCGCGACGAGGTTGTACCGAACCCCACATGATGGGAGCGTAGCGACCGAGTGTGGGGGGAGGCCCCCCAAAGAATCGGAGTGCCGAAGGCATGATATTGTGGGTATTGGAGTAATTGGAATTATCAGACCTATCTGACGATAGCGGAGTAGGACGCGAAAAATCGCGTCCCTACCTGGATCCCTAAATCTGATTAGAGCAGGTGGATACCGGCGGCGGTGAGGGGGGCGATGTGAGAGGGGGGCCAGATGGATGACTGGACTTCGCCGATGTGGGCCTTCTGCAGCAGCAGCATGCAGAGGCGGCTCTGGCCTATGCCGCCACCTATCGACGGGGGCAGCTCTCCCTCAAGGAGTTGACGGTGAAATGGCAGCTGGGCACGATACTCAGTGCCGGTGAGCTTGAGCTGTCGGCGTAGCGCTTCGGGGTCGACACGTATACCCATCGACGATAGCTCGAATGGGAGGTCGAGCACATGGTTCCACACCACGATGTCGCCGTTGAGTCCCGATAGGCCCGGTGCGGTGGTGGTGGACCAGTCGTCGTAGTCGGGGGCGCGCAATCCATGAGGCTTACCGTCGGAAAGGTTTCCGCCGATGCCCATGATGAACACTGCGCCATGCTCACGCGCCACCTGGGCCTCGCGCTCGTCGGGTTCAAGGTGAGGGTAGCGGTCGAGCAGTTCCTGGGCGTGTATTATATGGATGTCGTCGGGGAGTGTGGGGGTGATATGGGGGAACATCTTGTATACCAACTCCTCTGAGCCTTTGATGGCCGCATAGATGCTTCGCACGGTGGTGGTGAGGTAGTCGACATTGCGGTCGGCGTCGTTGATAGTGCGCTCCCAGTCCCACTGGTCCACATAGATAGAATGCAGATTGTCGAGGTGTTCGGCCGGGCGCAGGGCGTTCATGTCGGTGTAGAGCCCATATCCCGGGGCTATGCCGTAGGTGGCGAGCTTCACGCGCTTCCACTTGGCGAGCGACTGCACTACCTCAGCCTCGATATCGGCATCGTTGACCGCAAAGCTCACCGGGGACTGCTTGCCGTCGAGGTCGTCGTTGAGTCCCGATCCGCGCGGCACCACCATCGGGGCGGTGATGCGACGCAGGTTGAGGGCCTCGATGAGACGCTGCTGAAAGTCGTCTTTTATGCTTTTGATGGCTATCTCGGTGGTTTCGGCCAGCAGTTTGTTGCGATAATTGGAGGGTATGATAAGGCTCATAATCTGATTCTTTGCCACAAAAATAGTAATTATTTATATTGTAGCAATCGCTGCGATCAGAATACGCACTGCACCTGGAATCCAGCCTTAGCACCGGGGTAGCCACCCCATGCACCGCCCATCCAGGGCTGAACGGTGATCTGAGCGCCTGCCAACTTGGGCTGATGGCGGCGTGAATAGCCGGTGTTGGGGTTGCCGCGCGCCAGGTCGATCACCTCGTTGACGGGGTCAACTATGAAAGCTGCGACTCTACCAAGCACGGGTGAACCCAGCAGGCGGTAGTCGTGCTCCACGATGTAGCGCTTCACACGATAGAAGGTCTCGCCCACGAGCATACCACCGATGGGGGTGATGAAGAGGTCCTGAACCGAAGGCACCTCCATGAAAGCCTCGATACCGTATTCCCAAAATACCGTAGAGATAACGGCGGCGTAGGCAAACGACTGCCACATATTGAAGCCCTGTGTACGTGCGCTCATATAGTAGGCAGCTCCACCATAGGGGTGAAGGACATAGTTGAACACGGCGTTGTCTTCGTCCCACCACGGGCCCCTCTTGACGTTGGACCACCAGCGCTCGAAGATGGGCTTTTTGTGGATTTCTGCTTTGTTCCAGGCTGTGGCCGACTCGGGGAGGAGCTCAAGCACGCCCAGGGTAGCGAATCCGGCCCCGAAGAGCACACCGGTGTTGACCCACAGATTCTTCCAGTTGGGATGGCTTGTGGTCACTGAATATGGGAGGTCGTAAAGGCTGGGTATCGTCTTCTTTTTATCATCGAGCAGTGTAAGACGCAGTGAATCAGTAGCCTGATAAGCTACAAGGCTATCGCTATTTAACACTGGCGCAACAATCGATTGCTGCTGATCGGTCACTGCTACCGAGTCGTTGGTCACCGCCAACGAGTCGACTGCCGCTTGCTGTGCCCCGGAGGCCGATACAGAAGTGACGGCGGCGCTTACGATGAATGATAAGATACGATACATTGTGTGTTCCTCCTTAAATAAAATTAGCTGAAATGCGTGTGTGATTAAGATAGTCGTCGTGGGGATCTATATCCCTCTTTATGTAATTAGAACACATGTGGGCACCGTAATTCCTATTGGCGAAAAGCAAAAAAAAGTGAAAACTTGTTGTGTTACTTTTACAGGAGCCTTAATTACCCTTTTTCCCAACACTAATTCACTAATTTTTTTCAAATTTTGGTAGTTCGAAAATGAAAAGCTAATTTTGTGCTGATGATACGACGCTTGCTCATCATATTATGCCTGGTGATGTGCTCAGCCCTGGCGGGTGTGGCACAGATCATTACTACACCCAACGAGCCGGCGGTAAATACCGACTCGCTGCGCAGAGCCTTCGACAACTCTCCCTACTTCGGGCTTTACAAGGATAACTACTTCGTATTTGGAACAGCTATAGGCCCCCGGCCCACACGCGAGAACACGAATGTGAAATTTCAAATATCAATAGCGCAGCGACTCACCAAAACCACCTTGCCCTGGCACACATACCTGTACCTCTTTTACACTCAAAAGGTGTTTTGGAACGTCCTTGAGGAGTCGATGCCCATGACCGACCTCAACTTCAACCCCGGCATAGGCCTGGGCAAACCGCTATTCGTCAAGGATCGCTTCATCGGCAAAGCCACCCTGATGCTCGAGCATGAGAGCAATGGGCGCGATGGCGACGCCTCGCGCTCGTGGAACAAAGTGAGCCTCGCCGCCAACATCATGGTCGACCCCACGCTCATGGTGCACGGCAAGATATGGATACCGATAGTCGACGGCAAGAACAACCGCGACATACTCGACTACTGCGGCATATTCCAGGTGGGCACATCGTATATGTCGCTCAACCGTAAATTCGGGGTGTCGCTGGTGCTCACCAAGCGGCGCGGATGGCGTCCCAGCTACAACACCGTGGCTGAGTTTAGCTACCGCTTCAACAACAAGCAGAACCAATATCTTTTCTGCCAATATTACAACGGCTATGGCGAGGGACTGCTGGAGTACAACAAATTTCACTCCGAGCTGCGCATCGGTTTTGTAATCAAGCCTACCCTTTTCAGCGATTTCTGACACGATGGACCCCATACTGCTCACCGCCCCGATCGAGCCGCACCCCGGCGAAAGCCGTCGGGACGCCGAGCGGCGCACTGTAGCCTCGCTGCTGAGCGCACACTACGGCCACCCCGTGACTGTGGAGCACGACGACATTGGAGCGCCCCGCATAGCCCGCTGCCGCGACTATATCAGCATAAGCCATTGCCGCGACATGGCGGTGGTGGCCATCGCCAATGAGCCGATAGGGGTCGACGTGGAGACGTGGCGCGAACAGCTGCCGCGCATAGCCGACAAGTTTCTCACTCAGGCCGAGCAACAAGCCATAGGCACCGACCATGAGCTGCTGCTCAGAGCATGGACCACCAAAGAGGCCGTCTACAAGCTGTATCACCGTCCGGGCACACCGCTGCGCGATATTCCCCTCAGCTCAACTTCGCTCCTCATCACTCATCCCATTTCATCACCCGACCGCGTGGTCACACTGGCGCAGTATGCCCAAGAACCATAAGCCACATGGTGGCGTTATATTGTTCCCAACTATTTATACTGTGAGATTATGAAGATATTTTGCATCAACACCAACGAATATATACCCATCCAAGGTGGCCAGACACTGGCACAGATACTCACCACGATAAGCGACCGCATACCATTCACCCCGATATGCGCACGTGTCAACAATAAGACCGAAGATCTGCAATTTCCGGTATTTTCGCCCAAGCAGGTAGAATTTCTCCCCGCCACATCACCTTCGGGCCACCGCGTGTACGTGCGCTCACTGTGCATGATGCTTTACCGTGCCGTCGACAGCGTGTGCCCCGGCGTGACCCTGCGCATCGAGCACTCAATATCGCGCGGCTACTACTGCCGACTTATTGGCGATGTGGATGTGACACCCCAGCTCATTGACAAGCTTAAGGATAAGATGCGACAGCTGGTGGCGGACGATATACCATTTGAGCGCAAAGAACGCCTTACATCGCATGTGATCGAGCGCTTCCGCAGCCAGGGGCTCCTCGACAAGGTAAACCTGCTGGAGACGGTGCATCAGCTCTACACCGTTTATTACCGCCTTGACGGGCTGTGCGACTCATATTACGGCAACCTTGCTCCATCTACCGGCATGCTCTCGACATTCGACCTCATACCCTATCACGACGGCATGCTACTGCTCGGCCCCGATAACAATTCCACGGTCATCACACCGGCTCCAATACCTCAGGACAAGATGTACCGGGCATTCACCGAGCACTTGCAGTTCAACCACATCATCGGCGTGAAAAATGTGGGTGAGCTCAACCGCGCAGTGCTCGAGGGACGCTCGGCCGACCTGATCAACGTGGCCGAAGCTCTCCACGACAAGAAAATAGCCAATATATCCGACGACATCACCCGCCGCTACAACGAAGGAGGTGCGCGCATTGTACTCATAGCCGGACCTTCATCATCGGGCAAAACCACCACATCCAAGCGCCTGGCCATACAGCTGATGACCAACCTGCTCAAGCCTAGGCTCATATCGCTTGACGACTACTTCGTAGACCGCGACAAAACACCTCTCGACGAGTGGGGCGACTACGACTACGAATCGCTCTACGCCCTCGACCTCAAGCTATTCAACGAGCATATCAACCGCCTGCGCGCCGGGGAGGAAGTGGAGTTGCCACGATATAATTTCGAAACCGGACAGCGCGAGTACCGCGGCGACCGTATATCGCTGCCCGAAGGGTCGATACTGCTCATCGAGGGCATACACGGGCTCAACCCCGAATTGACGGCACACATACCCGAAGTGATGAAATACCGCATATACGTGTCGGCCCTCACCACCCTGTCGATCGACGACCACAACTGGGTGCCGACAACCGACAACCGCCTGCTGCGCCGCATCATACGCGACCACAAGTATCGCGGAGTATCGGCCACCGACACCATACGCCGCTGGCCCAGCGTGCGCCGTGGCGAGGAGAAATGGATATTCCCCTACCAGGAGAATGCCGATGCGATGTTCAACTCATCGCTGCTCTTCGAATTAGGAGTGATGAAGGAGTATGGGGAATCGTTGCTCAAAAATGTGCCCCACGACATCCCCGAATACGCCGAAGCCTACCGACTTCTCACATTCTTAGGCTATTTCCAGCCCATCGGCGACAAGCTCATACCCCCCACATCGCTGCTGCGCGAATTTCTTGGCGGCTCGTCGTTCCATTACTGATCGAGCAGTGAGGGCCCGTTGGGTCGGTCGGCAAACCGCTGCCCCAGGATGTCGTTGACCGTGTAAATGATATTGGTGGTGTTGTACCACTGATGCGGCGACGCACCATCGATACGCCTTTGCAACTCGGGAGCCGACTGACGCAGCTCGGGGCTTGTGTATATCAGCAGTGGCACCCGAGTGCCCATCTGCTGCGACTCAGCATTGTCTCGGGCGTGACCCGCATAATCGGCATCACTCTCATATAGGTCCGAACCATGATCGGAGAAATAGAGCAACATGGCCTTGCGGCCATTGGTGAGCCTTATTATCTCATCGATAATCCAGTCGTTATAAAGCACCGAATTGTCGTAATGCCTCAGCTTGTCGCGCTGATGCTCGGGATACGAAGCATAGTCGGCCGAGGTAAAATGGTTGAAATCATGATTATATCGGCCCGAATAGGCGGGATGGCTACCCATCAGATGTATCATTAACATGCTTTTCTCTCCTGCAGGTGGGAGATGCTCGGCCACAAGGGGGAGCAGGCGCTCATCCCACAGGTTTCCGGCATCAATAGCCAGCGTAAGCACATCCTCATCGGTGAAATAAGACTCGTCGGCAAACTGGGCAAAACGCGAGATCACATTTTCATACCTCCCAGCACGCTTCTGATTGGAGAACCACACGGTGTGATAACCGGCCAGCCGGGCTACTTCGATGATGTTGGGCGCCGTGTTCCACGCCTCTGAGCTTGACCCTTCAGTGCCGTAGGTCGACATGTGCTGACGGAAAGCATCGACGGTATGCATCCCAGCCGAGCGCCCGGGACCCATCACGCGCATGTAGCCGCTGCCGACAAGTGCCTGCATTCGGGGCTGGGTCTCTTTTTCATACCCATATAGCTGGCAATGCGAGGCCGTAAGACTCTCGCCAAAAACCACCACGAGCAATTCAGGAGCCTCGTCGGCAGGGCGTGTGCGCTCGAGCGCAGGATTGGCGGGGATAATGCTCTCAGCCCTGAACCGATTGAACAATGAGCCTATTTTATAGCTAAGTCCCGTCATCCACTCGCAGTCGTTGACCCATAGCACCAGTGTGGAGCACATCATCAGCCCCAGGCACCCTAAAGTCACATCGGCATTGACATGGCGGGGTAGCAACCGCCTCCCTATCACCCATGCCACAGCCGACATGGCCAGGCCCCCCAACAGCCACCAAATAAAATCAATGTGAAAATAGTTTTCGATAAACCCCGACACCTCCTCGCCGTTGGTGCCACCCATGATTTCGACAAATCCACGGCTGAAGGTGCGCCGCAGCATACCCAGGCACCCGGCATCGACTATCAGATCGATCAGAGCAACGAACACCCACGCACACATCCATACTCGCCCCAAGATTCGTGGTAACACACACATCACCAGCGTGATGATGTAGCCTGTGAGCAATCCGTTGCCCACACACATTATACAGTTGGAAAGCACCTCACCCTCCTGTGGGTCGTGCTGGATGATAAGCTCAAATCGGCCTGGAGGGTAAATCCACGCCGAAAATATAAGCAGGCAGCTGGTCATCACCCCAAGCACCAGGGTCCATGCGCCCCATGGCCGCTGGAGCGGCTGCGCCAATATTGCCCATATCCTCTGTCGCATAAGCGGCTATGATAGCTCGTTTACTCCGAAGTTGAAGCGCTGCTTGAAGCCTCTGCTTCAGCTTTAAGCCGTTTTTCACGCTCGGTATCGGTTTCCTCCTCGAGAAGCGACGGCCCGTTGGGTCGGTCGGCGAATCGCTGACCAAGAATATCGTTGATCGTGTAGATGATGTTGGTAGTGTTATACTCGGGGTGGCGCCCGGCGCTGTTAATACGCTCCATCAGCTGTGGAGCCGCCTCGCGCAACTCAGGACTAACATACATCAAAATCGGCACCTTCTGACAAGCCGACACCGACTTCTTGTTGGTGCGCCCGTGTCCGCAATACTTCGGATCGCTGTCGTATATATCCGAGCCGTGATCGGAGAAATATAGCACCATGGCCTTGCGTCCGTCGGTCATTTTGATGATTTCATTGATGATTGAATCGTTGTAGAGCACCGAGTTGTCATACAGCCGACGCTTAAGACGCTGATTTTTGGGGTATTTCTCATAGTCTTTGGCGCTGAAGTGGTTGAAGTTCTTGGGATAGCGGTCGCCATAGTAAGGGTGGTTGCCCATCAGGTGAACCATCATCATGCTCTTTTCACCAGCCGGTGGCATGTGCTGGCGTATCATCGGCAGAAGCTCCTCATCGTACTTGGCAGGCTCATTCTCATCGAGGTCGAGGGTGGCCTCGTTGGTGAAATATGCTTTGTCGGCAAACTGCGCATACCTTGTTATAATATTCTCAAAACGTCCGGCCTTACGCTGATTCGACAGCCATTGGGTGCTGTAGCCTGCTTTGCGGGCCACTTCGATGATATTGGGCTCGGTATTCCACGCTCCCTTGTCGGGATGCTCCTTGTCGTAGGTCGACATGTGGTAACGAAACGACATGATGGTGTAGAAACCCACCGACTCACCCGGGCCGAACACATAGAGGGTGCTGTCGTTCAGTCGCTGCTCAAGCATGGGTTGCGTAGGCTGTTCGTAGCCGTACAGGCTGCATTTGGTCGACGACAGACTCTCGCCGAACACCACAATAAGCAGCTCGGGTGCCTCGTCGGCAGGACGGGTGCGCTCCAATGCCGGATTGGCGGCTACGACGTTGGGTAGCAGATAGTCGTTGTTGAGCGATTCAAACTTGTAGCTCAACCCCTTAAGCCAAGCCGGGCCTACACTCCACAACACCACTCCGCAAGCCATCATGCCCAGAATCGAGGCCGTTGCCGCCGGTGCGCTGACTCGGCGAGGCATCCATGTGCGTCCTACCACCCATGCTATGGCTCCTACAAGCAGTGCAGCCAAGAGCAGCCACACAAAATCGATATGGAAGTATGTGGCAAAGAAACCGCGCACCTCCTCGGGATTGGTGGCTCCCATTATTTCGACAAACAAGCGGTTGTAGTTGCGGCGCAGCATCCCCAGGCATCCGGCGTCGATACCCGCATCAACCACCGCCATCAGCATGCACATCGTCATCCATATACGTCCGAGCCACTTGGGTAGTGCCACCATTATCAATGTGAGTATATATCCGCAGAATAAGCCGTAACCGAGGCTCATCACGCAGTTCCACCCCATCTCCCATTCCTTGGGCTCATACTTTATCTGCAGCTCATAGTCGGATGGCGGGTAAAGCCACTGTCCGGCGATAATCAATACCGATGTGAGCACGCCGAATGATAGCATCCACGCAGCCCATGGCCGCTCAAGGGGCCTGGGTAGCACCTCTGCGGCGTAGCGGAGCAATCTGCCCCTTATTGATTTCATCTTTGCAATAATCTTGCTTATAGACTTTTTCATATATTAATATTTATCCCTGACAGCTAATTTTCGCCTCGCGAAATTACTAAATTATTTCGACACACCATTGGCGGCCGAGCGGCTACGGCTTACAACCACCACGCCGGCAAAAATCACCAGAGTGGCTATAACACGTCCCACAGTGAGCCGATCCATACCCAATGCTATCGAAATCGATATGGCTATAATGGGCTGTGCATACGAGTACATACTCACCAGCGTGGGGCGTATCAACTTCTGTCCCAGCGGAATAAGATAGTAGGCAACAAAAGTAGCCAGAACAATCAGGAAGCTCAGCTCCCACAGCCATCGTGACGGTAGGGCGGAGTAGTCGACCGATATCACCTCCTCAAATGCGAAGGGTGATGACATCACCGTGGAAAAAAGGAATATCCACTTCATGAATGTAACCACCGAATATCGCTCAATGAGCGGGCGGAAGATGCCGAGATACATTGCGAAGAACAGTGCGTTGCCCACCATCAGCGCTATTCCGATGGGTGAACTCTGCTGCACACCGCCGGTGGTTTTCATGCCCAGAATCAGGTAAAGCACTCCGCTGAGCGACAACAATACTCCGGCGGCTTTCTTCACCGTAATGGGCTCGCGCACAGCCACAGCGGCTACAAACATGGTGTAGATAGGTGTGAGTGAACTCATTATGGAGCTTTCCATGGGCGTTATAAGCGGTATGGCCGCTAAAAACAACAGTTGGGTGAGGAAAAATCCCAATAACGATGCCACAAAAATTTTTGGCAAGTCGCGCCGCGCCACCGTTTCGTGTGGCAAAATCAACGACAATACCCAGAAAATGGCACCCGCACCCACCGAACGGAGCAGAAAAATACCCATCGGCGATAGATAAGTGCTCGATGTCAAGCTCTTGCACACTATAATGTTGAATCCGAATATCGAGTAGGCCAGGAAGCACGCAGCATGTCCCAGCCAGCGGCTATTGTTTAAATTCATAGTGCGCAAAATTACTCATTTTTACTTCAATTGTCATGAACTCTAAACTTTTGCAAACCTGAATTTGTCTAATATTATATATAGGCGCTATTAAACTGAAAATTAATCTCTCTATACTTGTTTCAGCATATTCTCTTACTTTGTCGGGATG
>CAMWOD010000014.1 GCA_947175715.1 uncultured Porphyromonadaceae bacterium | reverse complement strand
GTAGAGATTAAAGGGATTGCTAAAGTAAATAATAAGTGACGTTTCAGATTTATGTTCAAATTACTATGTTGCAAAAATATAAAAATAAATTAGGCCGTCATCTCGACGGCCTGAAAAATGTGAAAATGATTTCTATGCTCTAATTACTATCTTTGCTCCGAGTTTCTCGGAAGTAGTGGTATCGATTAAATATCTTGAATGAAGTAATCTTCGAATTTTCTGATGCAAAGATAGTAAGCGAATATCACAACAGTGTTACAGTCGCAATACAATACGTTGACACGTCAGGATGTTAACATTAATTAACTTTCTTTGGGGGCTTTGGGTAGGGTAAACATGAATTCAAGGCCTCCTTCAGGGCGATTTTGCACTGATATAGTTCCTCCAAGGCTTAGAACCGTGCTCTTCACTATAGGTAGTCCGAGGCCGGTGCCGCCAACCTTGCGAGAGCGGCCGGAGTCGACTCTATAAAAGCGGTCAAATAGGAAAGGCAGGTGCTTGTCTTCTACGCCAACGCCGTTGTCAAAGAAGCTGAAGGTGTAGAAATTTTGGTTTTCAGCTACCAATTTCAATCCTATCTCGGTACCTTTAGAGTAATTGATGGCATTCTTTGTGAGGTTGAGTAACATGCCGTTGAGGAGGCTTATGTTGCCTTTCACGTAGCAATCGAAGGGAAGATCGTAGGTGAATGTCATATCCTTGAGCATCCCCGACTCGCGCACTTCGTCGGCCACGGTAAAGAGCAGCTCGTGGAAGTCAATGGTCTCTGTTGGTATGTTTTCACCATTCTCTTCAAGACGCGTTATCGTCGACATGTCATTGAGCATTGAGCACAGGCGGTCAACGTTGGCGCTTACCTTCTTTAAGAAAGTGTTGCGCTGTTCATCGCTCATGTCGGGATTCTCCAATATTGTGTCGACATAACCTTTGATTATGCCGATAGGTGTTTTGAGCTCGTGATTGATATTATTGGTGAGCTGACGCTTGATACGGCTCTTCTCTTTAGTGGCCTTCATGGCCATTCGGTGCTCATATTCAAGGTCCTTGACGGCTTGGGCGCGCTTGTTGTAGATGTTGACAATCTGTCGCGATATATCGCCCAACTCATCGGCGGGGAATCGTGTTTCGTAAAGAAACTCCTCGGCCGATGCCGTGGCGGCATGGTTGGTGAAGTCGCGCAGCAGTCGTATGTTGCGGCTCAGGTAGCGTGTGGCCCAGTAGGCTATGAATGTGGCGATAAGAGTGAGGATTATAGTCACAATCCACATCTCGGGGTCGGCTGCGAGTGTATCGGCGAGCGACACACTATAAGGCATCGCTATGATTGAACGCACTTTGCCATCCTTGGTGGTGTCGACCGAGTAGTAGAACATCTCCGATTCAGCTGCGGCCTCACGTAGCGTGGCGTCGAGGTGGGCTGCGTCGATTCCAACTCCTCGGGCTGAATTGGGTACCGAGTCGCTATTGGGCAGGGGTTGTCCAACCCCCAGGAGCAGTGAATCACCATCGATGTCGTACACCGACACCATTATTTCGTGGAATACATCGTCGTCGTAGTAGTTGCCTATGAAGTCGAGGAACGACTCGGGAATCAGGCCATCTTCGTAAGAGTCGATGATACGGCTGTTGATAAACATGAGCTGTGCCTTTATCTCCTCGGCACGAGCAGTGCGCTCACGCCTGAACTGGAATGCCATCATCGTAGCGATGATGATCCACAGGATGAGCACAATGGGGATGAAGAGTCTCCAGTGGTAGTTAAGCCGTCGTTTCTTTAAACCCATATCCGAATCCGAGTCTTGTCACGATATTTGACCCATATTCACCCAGTTTGCGGCGAAGTCGGGCTATATTTGTGTCGATAGTACGGTTGGTGACTACAACATCTCCTGGCCACACCTGCTTGATGATTTCCTCGCGTGAATAGATGCGATTGCGGTGTGAGAGGAAGAAAAGCAGTATGTCGAACTCTGTGCGTGTAAGCGACATTGGCTCACCGTTTAGGTAGCAAGTCTTGCCGTTGCGGTCGATGCGCAGGTTCTTGAATGTGATGTCGGGTTCGTAAGCTCCTGCTCGTGGCTGATTCAAGCCGATGGGCTGTGTGGCCTGACTGCGGCGGAGCACGGCGCGGACGCGTGCGAGCACAACGCCGATTACGAATGGCTTTGTGATATAGTCGTCAGTACCTATGTTGAGACCCATCACCATGTCATCTTCGCCGTTGAGTGCCGAGCAGAACATGATTGGGATGTTCTCGGTGGCGGGATCGTTCTTAACGCGCTTGGCGAAATCAAATCCGCTCAGTCGACCCATCATGATGTCTACTATAAAAAGCTGGTAAACCGATAGGTTCATTTCCAGGGCCTCCTCGGCGCTATATGCGCAGTCAACCTCATATCCTTCTTTTTCGAGGTTAAATTTGAGGATGTCGCACAATGATTCTTCGTCATCGATTACTAATATTCGGATTCTCATATATAAGAATTAGATTATCAAGCTGTTACGGCTTGGTTTGTGTTAAATCAGGCGATTATTTTAAGTTAAAATGTTAATTTTGGCAATCGAGCCAATTTTTGACACCTCAAAAATAATGAAATTTTGTCGGTGTCTATGTTAACTAAAGTTAAATAGAACTATACTGTGAACCAATTGTAACCCCCGGTGTTTTGATTGTATAATTACTATATTTGCACTGTGTTTTTCATGGTATTAGATTTAAGGTTAAAAAATAGTCGGCTGTCGAGATGACAGCCGACTGTTTTTTTGTGCTGCCCGTTATTATGTGGCAGGACATAGATTTTCGTTATCTATGAGGATTGGTGTATGTGCCGATATGACGACGCTTTTTCTCCTCGAATATCTCGTCGATGGCGAAGAATATGCCGCTCTCCTCCACATCGCCAAACTCATCATTGATGGCTGTGCCAAACATTTTCATTTTAGGAGACAGGCTCATATAAGCGTTCACGAGCGGGGGTATGTTGAAGCCGCAGGCACGCACTGCCGTGTTTAAGATTTTATAGTCTTCCTTAAATGTATCTCCCACAAATAGTGCCTGCATCGCTGCAAGGTCGATGTCGAGGCCGAGGGGGGTGATGGGGCGCACCAGCTCCTGATGATCGGGGAAGTGCTTGTGAAGGAAGTATAATATCATATTCCGGCATTCGGTGGAATAGTTGGGGTACATCGTCACCTTGCCGAAGAGATACTTGATCTGGGGATATACCACGGTGAGGGCTCCGAGGCCGTCCCATAGGTTATCGAGCGCATACAGTGCCTTGGCGCCGGCTCGCGACGACTGGTACTCGAGTCTTACGAACGATCGGCCAAGTTCGATGGTGTAGGGCAGATAGTCGTTGATGAAAAGATCGGAGAAGCGGAACATGTGAGAGGTGGCGATGCGGGGTACACCGTTCTCCATCTTTATATCTGGGCCGATGATGAATCGGTAGCCACCGAGTATCAGGTGTGTCTGAGGGTCCCATACTATCAGCTGCTGGCATGGTGGGTCCATGAGGTCGTAGCGGTCGATGTCGCACTCCTTGCCGGTGCCTCCTCCGGCTGCCCGGAATGCTATTTCGCGCAAGCGGCCTATTTCGTTCATTGTATTGGGAGCGTTGTGGGCGTTGACCACATAGATGTCGTTGCCCCCCTTGTTGGTGGAGCGCAGCAGGCGTTCGGGGGTGAGTTCGGCAAGGATTAGTTCCTCAGGCACGGGATCGATAACGCGGTGGTTCATCTTTTGTTGGTTGTTTTGTACAATGCTTCTTCTGGTATTTCATTGCGCAGTGCGTAGCAGCGGTTGCGCAGGGTGTCGATAGTGGCTTGTGCTTGACGTCCTCCTTTGAGTTCTTGCCAGGGTATCGGTTCTCCGAATATGGCGTTAAGGCTTTCTCCTTCTTTAAGAAATACTTCGCGTGGCAGGCGAATCATCTCAATATTGAATTTCAGTCCTAAACGGGTGCGATTACGGGCGAAATTGTAGAAGAATTGGGAGTTTTGACCATCAAAGTATGCCGGCACTACATTGCGTTGATATTCAATGCATTTATTGACTATTGAACGCTGCCACGGAAGGTCGGCTATGACCCCTTTTTTACCTTTGCGCGATACAAGTCCGGCGGGGAAAATGATCAGCGGTCGGTCACTGGCCATAGCCTCATCGAGCTTGCGGATTGCGTCGCGCCCCTGACTGCCAAACTTGTTGACAGGCAGGAATACAGGTCGCAGCGGTGTGATGGCCATGAGCAGGTCGTTGACCACAAACCATGGCTCACGCCCCATGCGGCGTGCCACTATGTCAATCATAGCCATACCGTCAAGACCACCCAATGGATGGTTGCACACGATTACAATGCGTGGGTTGGACGGGTCGAGATGTTGCACCCCATATTCGCGAAGATTGATGTGCAGATGGTCGATCACGCCGCGGCAGAAGGCTGAACCCTCCTTGCCGTCGTTGACGCTAAGCATCTCATTGAGTCGGTCCTCGCATACGATGCGCGACAACTTGCGGATGGCAAATTGTGGTATGTATCGATAGTGGCGCGGCATTTTTTGACGCAATACCGCATCGACATCAATTCGTATCATTTGGGGCGGTTAACCTGGTATCGATTGACACCATCGCGCAGGAACGCTACAATCTGGTTGGCCGCGGCTATACCGGCATTGATGTTGGCTTCGGCTGTCTGCGCACCCATCTTTTTGGGGGTGAAGAAAACTCGTCCGGCATATTTCTCGAGCAGCATGTCGGCGTTGTCGGGGCGTATGTCGGCCACATATTTTAGGTCGGGACGGTCGGCAAGTGCTTTAGCCAGTCCATCCTCGTCAATCACCTCCTTGCGTGCGGTATTGATCAGCACTCCACCTTTGGGCATAAGGGTGATCAGGTCGTAGCCTACCGAGTGTCGTGTCTCGTCGGTAGCAGGTATGTGCAGAGATACGAACTTGTTATCTTTGTAAAGCTCTTGGAGTGAGTGTATGGGCTTAACGTCGGCGTCGATCATTACCTGGTCGGGGCAATAGGGGTCAAGGGCGCTTACCTTGAGTCCAAAACCCTGTGCTATGCGTGCTACATTGCGACCAACTTGCCCGAAAGCGTGTATGCCAAGGGTTTTATCCTTAAGTTCGGTACCTGAGGTGCCGTCGTACATATTGCGCACGGCCATCACTGTCATGCCAAACACGAGCTCGGCCACTGCGTTGGAGTTTTGCCCGGGTGTGTTTTGCACTACAACGTTGTGGGCGGTGGCTTCGGCAAGGTCGATATTGTCGTAGCCTGCTCCGGCACGCACCACTATCTTAAGCTGGCGAGCGGCATCGAGCACTTCTTTATCAACTTTGTCTGATCGCACTATCAGCGCATCGGCATCGGCCACGGCGGCAAGCAGTTGAGACTTGTCGGTGTATTTCTCAAGAAGCTCGAGGGTATATCCTGCCTGCTCCACTTCTTGGCGTATTCCTTCTACAGCTACAGCTGCAAAGGGTTTCTCGGTAGCAACTAAAACTTTCAAGATCTAGATATTTCAGAGGTGAGTAAATGGGGTGTGACGACTGTATCAGTGAGTCTCCTCGAAGTCTTTCATTGCCTGGATGAGTACTTGCACGCTTTCCATTGGCATGGCGTTGTAGAGCGAAGCGCGGAAACCGCCTACCGAGCGGTGTCCCTTGATGCCTACGATGCCGCGCTGCGATGCAAATTCCACGAATTTGCCTTCGAGTTCTTTGTACTCGGGACGCATCACGAAGCATACGTTCATTATCGAGCGGTCAACGGGGTTGGTGACAGTGCCTACAAACATTTTGGAGTTGTCGATAGCCTCGTAGAGGGCATTGGCCTTGGCCAGGTCGCGGCGCTCAAGCTCTTTGATGCCTCCCAATTGCTTATAGTACGTAAGTGTCTGGAGTGCTGAGTAGATGGGAAGTACAGGGGGTGTGTTGAACATCGAACCCTTGTTGACGTGGGTCTGATAGTTGAGCATTGTAGGGATGGGACGGTCAACATGGCCTAATGCATCATCCTTGACGATGACGATGGTTACACCGGCCGGTGCAAGATTCTTCTGCGCACCGGCGTAAACAGCTATGTATTTGCTGAAATCTATGGGACGTGAGAAGATGTCGGACGACATATCGGCTACCAGGGGTACGTTGACATCAGGGTCGTAGCGCATCTCTGTTCCGTAGATTGTATTGTTGGTGGTGATGTGGAAGTAGTCGGCATCATCGGGCACGGTATATCCGGTAGGGATGAATGTGTAGTTGGCTTCCTTGGACGATGCTACTACATCGACTTCTCCAAACAGGCGAGCCTCCTTGATGGCGTTGCTTGCCCATGTGCCGGTGTCGAGATACGCGGCTTTCTTCTTCATGAGGTTGAAGGGTATCATGCAGAATTGTAGCGACGCGCCTCCGCCGAGGAATAGCACGCTATAACCCTGTGGTATATCGAGCAGTTCCTTGACCAGGGCTGTAGCTTGGTCGATTACTGCCTGAAATTCCTTGCTGCGGTGTGATACTTCGAGTATTGACAGGCCGGTATCAGCGAAATTAAGCACTGCATCGGCGGTATTGCGGATGGTGTAGTCGCTCAGTATTGATGGGCCGGCGTAAAAATTATGTTTTTTCATCTTGTAGAAAAAAATTGTTGTGTTTTATGGTGCAAAAATAACCAAAAAAAGGATAAACCGGAAATTTTTGTGACATTGGTTATTTATACTTATAGGAATGTGTCGGGGAGCCAAGATGTTGAAGCGCTATCTGGACCGCTGTCGTCTCAAGATGCGACATTGCTGTGGCTTGATTCATGTTTTCGGCCAATGAAAGTGAGGGGTCGCTGATGGGGTAGATGGCGGCAATTCCAGCTTTGTGCAATTCCTGCATGTGGTCTACTTGCCCGGCGACGGCTACTACAGGTATTTTGGCACGCTCGCCGCACCGCAATACTCCTATGGGAGCTTTACCCCGGAGGGTCTGGGCATCGATATGCCCCTCGCCGGTGATGATGAGCTGTGCTCCTTCTATTATTGAGTCGAAGTGGATAGTGTCGAGTACTACGTCGATACCCGGCTTCAAGCGGGCATGTAGGATGGCCACGAGTGCTGCGCCCAGCCCTCCGGCGGCACCAGCGCCGGCCATAGAGGAGATGTCCTGTCCGGCTATGTCGCTTAGTGTTGAGCCATAATTGCGTAGCCCTGAATCGAGGGCTTCAATCATCTCATGGTCGGCGCCTTTTTGCTTGGCAAACACGTATGCTGCGCCGTTGGGGCCATAAAGTGGGTTATCAACGTCGCAAGCCACATCGATAGTACACTCTTGTAATCGGGGGTCAAGGTCATCGAGCTTGATTTTGGCGACTTGTGATAATGAGCTACCTCTGCCGGGGAGCGAATTGCCGTCGCTGTCAAGTATTTTTGCACCCAAGGCTTGGAGCATCCCCATGCCTCCATCGTTGGTGGCGCTCCCTCCTATACATATTATAATATGTCGACACCCATGGTTGAGCGCGTCCGTGATCATTTCTCCAACTCCGAATGTCGAGGTGAGCATTGGGTTGCGTAGCTCAAGGGGTACGAGTTCCAGTCCGGCTGCCTGAGCCATCTCTATGATGGCGGTATCGCCCGATATACCGTAATGAGCAGTAACTTTGCCGCTTAATGGTCCGTTGACGATAACTTCCTTCAAGTATCCATTCATCGCGCCGACAAGAGCCTCGGTAGTGCCTTCACCACCATCGGCTATGGGCACTTGCACAACTTGAGCTTCGGGTAATACTGACTTAATCCCCTGCGATACTGCTGCCGCTACCTGCGCTGATGTAAGCGACCCCTTCATTGAGTCGCTGGCTACTACGATTGTTGGGTGCATCGGGTCAATCAGATGAGTTGATCTGGTTCGTAGTCGCGCATGGCTGTAGTGCCGATTACATTATCCCATTCCATCGGTGAGATACCTGTGCCAGGACGCTTAACAGTTAGATTATCCTGGGTAAAGCGTTCCCCCTTTTTTATGGCTTTTGCGGCTACGATGCTTTTGCGGGCAACATTGATGTTGGGTGCTTCGGCATCGGTGACAATCTTTTCGCGACTTCCCATCACTGCCTCAACGATGCGAATCTTGCTCACCATTTCGGAGAGTTCGTCACATGTTAGTGATGCCTTATGGTCAGGGCCAGGGAGGTTGCGGTCGAGGGTGAAATGTTTTTCAATCACCTTAGCTCCCATAGCCACGGCCGTCAGTGGAACGAAGATACCCTGAGTGTGGTCGCTGTAACCTATGGCCCCAGGCTGCAATTGCTGTAGTGTGAGCATGGCACGCAGGTTCACGCTATCGTAAGGGGTGGGATATTGTGTGGTGCAATGCAGAAGTGTGATGTCGCTCGAAGACACGCCATTTTCGGTGAGCACTTCCATCGCCATTTTCACCTCGTGGAGGGTCGACATGCCGGTTGACATGATCACACGCCCATGTTTCCGGGCGATATGCCGTAAATAGGGTAGGTTGGTAATTTCGCCTGAAGGAATTTTCCAGTAGTCCATGTGGAGTGTGGCGAGAAAGTCTATAGCCTCAAGGTCGAAAGGTGTGCTCAGAAAACCTATGCCATGCTGGTGGCAGCGCTCTACCAGGAGGGGATAGTCACTTTCTCTGAGCTGCAGCTTGGTAAGCATTTCGAGCTGATTGTTAGCGGCGGTATTGCGCTGTTGGTAATCGGCGGTCGAGGCTGTAGCGGTGACGAGTTTGGCTGGGTTGAAGGTTTGAAATTTCACATAGTCGGCGCCGGCCTTAGCTGCATCGTCGATCATGCGCAGCGCCAGTTCAATATCACCGTTGTGGTTTACTCCGGCTTCAGCTATTATGATAGTCCTATTCATGGGCGTTTGTTTACAAGACGTGCCGGTGAGCCTACATAGACTCCGGGTGTGTAGATGTTGGTGATGACGGTGCTACCAGCTCCAATTATAACGTTGGCGCCTACTGTAATGCCGTTGATTGTCGTGGCGTTGCTCCCTATAAAAGTGGCACGCCCTATATGACAGTCGCCATTTACCATTGCACCTGTGGAAATGTGGCAATGGTCTTCTACAACTGAATCATGTTCTACAGCGCTCAGCGTGTTGATTATCACATTTCTCCCTATCTGCGCATCGGCGTTGACGCAAGCGCCCGAAAGTACCACGCTACCCTCGCCTATAGTGGCCGACGAAGCCACAGTGGCGCTTGGGGCTATCAAGGTGGTAAACCTTCCGTTATGTGTGAGAATACGGTTAAACAGACTGATGCGTGTTGTCGGGTTTTCAATAGCGCCAACGGTGATGATAAAGTCGCAATGGTCAACGTATTTGCTTATATCATCATCGTTGCCGATTACAGGCACACCCAACACTGGCTCAGCTTGTGGGTAAATAGGATCAAGGATTCCCATTACATGACGATTGAGCTGGCGGCATATTTCAATCACGCTTTTGCAGTGTCCGCCACCTCCTAAGAGTATCAGTGGCCTGTTCATTGGTTGTATATGTTCGATTTATATTTGACAAGGTTGTCTTTCTTGGTGAACCAGTCGATTGTTTCCTTCAATCCCTCCTCCAGTGAGTATTGTGGACGCCAGTCGGTGAGGGTGGTTATTACTGTGTTGTCGCCACATAGACGGAACACTTCGCTCTTTGACGGACGCAGACGCTCGGGGTCGGTGACGTAGTTGACATCAGCACCCATCAATCGGGCAATGATGCGCAGGGTGTCGCCCATCGACACTTCAGTGCCAGTAGCGATATTGATGTCGCGTCCCTCTATGCCGCTGGCTTTGGCCAGTGCTATAAATCCGCGGCAGGTGTCTTTCACAAAGTTGAAGTCGCGCGTGGGGGTAAGGTCACCTACCTTTATTTCGCGTGCTCCGTTGGCTATCTGTGTGATGATAGTGGGGATGATGGCGCGTGCGCTCTGCCTGGGGCCGTAGGTGTTGAAGGGGCGTGCGGTAACCACCGGCAGGTCGAAAGCGTTAAAAAAGCTCTGAGCTATAGCGTCAGCACCGATTTTGGTGGCTGAATATGGTGACTGGGGCTGTCGGGGATGCTTCTCGTCGATTGGCACATACTGTGCTGTGCCGTACACTTCGCTCGTAGATGTGACAATGATGCGGCGCACGCCACAATCGCGGGCGGCCTGACACATGTTGAGCGTACCCTTGATATTTGTGTCAACGTAGCTGTCGGGGGCTACATAGCTGTATGGTATGGCAATAAGGGCTGCGAGATGAAATACTGTGTCGATGCCCTGTGTGATGTGGCGGCAAAAGTTGGGGTCGCGCACATCACCACACACTACCTCGAGCTGTGGATGGTGTAAACCTTCAAGCCAACCCCAATAGTTGAAAGAGTTGTAATAAGATAGGGCGCGTACTTTAGCACCTTCGGCCAAGAGGGCCTCTACCAGATGCGAGCCGATAAAACCGTCGGCTCCGGTGACTAATACATGTCGGTTGAGCATATTCGAGTAATGTGTGGATGTTTCGTTATAATGAAGAGAATGTGCGGCGACGACGCAAGTAGAATTTTGTCAGTATGTTGGGCCGTTGTTTCAGCGGGTTGGTTTCGCCGTCGATGCTGGCAGGGGTGTAGTTGCGGCGCATACGCCTGAAGTCGTTGTGTGCTCTTACTATGGCTTTTGCGTTGTCCCAATCGAGTGTGAGGGCGAATTTAGCGAAGGCTATAGTGTCGAGCAGCCGCCGCTTGAGCAACGTGCGCCGGCCTTGTGCGGGCGGCAGGTTCTTGTGAAGTAGCAGCAGATTGTTGCGAAAGTTGAGGTATGTTTTCTTGGGGTTGGATACTGGCAGACTCCCGCCACCGAGGTGGTATACTATACTTTGAGGTATCACTGCTATGTGATGTTGACCATTGCGACGCATACGCCAGCAAAGGTCGATTTCCTCCATGTGGGCGAAGAAGTCGCGATCTAATCCACCAAGCGACGTGTAGAGCTGTGAGCGAACCATCAGCGCTGCTCCTGTGGCCCAATCGATATCGATGACGGTGTCGTACTGCCCAGCGTCTGTTTCAACAATGTCGAATATGCGGCCACGGCAATATGGATATCCGTTGCGGTCGATGAACCCTCCGCTTGCCCCTGCGTATTCAAACTTTGAGTTGTCCCTTGCGCTCAATATCTTGGGTTGACAAGCTGCGTATTCAGGATGTGTTTCCATGAACTGGTAAAGTGGCTCGATCCATCCTGGAGCAGGGGCGGCATCTGAGTTCAACAAAATTGTGTAGGGGTAGTTGGTGTCGGCAATGGCGCGGTTGTAACCCTCGGCAAAGCCGTAATTTTCGGGGTAGGCTATCACTTTCACCTCGGGGAAGTTGTCACGGAGCAAT
>CAMWOD010000013.1 GCA_947175715.1 uncultured Porphyromonadaceae bacterium | reverse complement strand
ACCCTCGCTCTCGCCGTAGAGCTGTTTCCACCATTCGCCGAAGAAGTGGGGCTTGGGATTGTAGTTGACGAGAATTTCTATCTTCTTGCCACCGCGGTAAAGCAGATTGCGGGCAGCGGCGTAGATCATGGCGATATTCTGCTCGGAGGGCTTGGCGCAGAGTTCCTGCATCAGGCGTGCACCCTCGATGAGAGCGTCGATGTCGTAGCCGGCTACGGCGATGGGTAGCAGGCCTACGGGGCTGAGCACTGAGAAGCGGCCACCCACAGAATCCTCGATGACGAATGTTTTGTAACCCTCCTCGGTGGCGAGCTGACGCAGAGCGCCACGATGTGCGTCGGTGACGGCCACGATGCGCTTAGATGCCTCAGCTTTGCCAAGCTGAGCTTCGAGCTGAGCCTTGAGCAGGCGGAATGCTATGGCGGGCTCCGTGGTGGTGCCCGACTTGGATATTACGATAATACCAAATTTCTTATCCTTCAGATATTCCTGAAGTTCGGCCAGGTAGTCTTCGCCGATGTTTTGTCCGGCAAAGAGCACATCAGGATTCTTGCCATCCTTGCGGTAGGGAGCGAATGCGTTGTTGAGAGCCTCGATAACGGCTTTGGCTCCTAAGTATGAGCCGCCGATGCCTATTGATACTACCACGTCGCAATTTTCACGGAGCGACCGGGCCGAAGCCTTGATGTCGCTGAGCAGGGCGGAGTCGGTGCGGGTGGGGAGGTCGACCCATCCCAGAAAGTCGTTACCGGCACCATCGCCGTTGGTTACAGTAGCGAGGCACTTGGCAGCCTCCTTAATAGCCGCATCGGTTACGTTTACGGCATCTTTAACATTAATCTTGATCAATTCCATTATATCATAAGTTTTTGGTTAATCTCTATTCTGTATAATATAAACGTGTGTTCCAGCCGCAAAGTTATAAAAAATCTTTGTTAGCCGAAAAATCACTATCTTTGTAGGCATATAATACATAAATAATAAGAGATTATGAAGAAAATTGTTCTCGCTATGATGCTGGCTGGAGCAGCATCACTCGCTCAAGCCGAACATCTTAAGAGCCTGAACCCGGCGTATTTCGACGACTCAGTGCCCGCCGGTGTCGACTTCTACCAGCATGTCAACAGCGGATGGCAGGAGGCTTACCCTCTGACACCCGAGTACTCGCGCTACGGATGGTTTAATGTGCTTAACGACACAAGCCAGGCGCGCGTGAAGGATATAGTGCTCAATCTGGGGGCAACCAATCCCGAGCCGGGCACCGTGGCATTCAAAGTTTCGACAATATACAACCAGGCTATGGACTCGATACGCCGCAACACCGATGGCGCAGCCCCTATACAGCCCGGCATCAAGAAAATACAGAATGCCAAGCCCGAGGAGATGTACGACCTTTTCTTGTGGATGCAGAAGGAGATTGCCGACCCATTCTTCGGCGCAGGACCGATGGAGGACCTTGCCAACTCGCAGCAGTATGCCATGTATCTGTCGGGAGGATCGCTCGGTCTGGGCGACCGCGACTACTATCTGCTCAACGATAAGGAGAATACCAAGGTGCGCGACGCCTACAAGAAGCTTATCGCCCAGGAGATGCAGCTGGCAGGATTTTCGAAGAAAGATGCCAACCGCATCGTGAAGAATGTGATGAAAATCGAGAAGCTTATCGCCGACTCGACATGGACCCGCGAGGAGTCGCGCAACATCCCCGCGATGTACAATCCCCGCACCATCGATCAGCTCAAGGCCGACTATCCCGCAGTAGACTGGGACAACTATTTCATGGCCACAATGGGCATCCCCACACCTGAATATGTCATCGTCACCAATCCCAACACAGTGCTGCAGGGCGCTAATCTGATGAAATCGCTGTCCGACCGCGAAATCAAGGACTACTACCTGTGGAAATATGTGTCGGGCGCTGCCGGCAAGCTCTCCGACGACTTCACCGACGCTATTTTTGAGTTCTCAAAGGTGAAAAGCGGCGTGCAGCAGCAACGTCCCCGCTGGAAGCGCGCACTCGGCGCCACCGAGGGGGCTATGGGCGAAGCTATCGGCCAGCTATATGTCGAGAAATACTTCCCCGCATCGTCGAAGGAGTATATGGTGGGCCTCGTAGAGAACCTGCGCACCGCACTTGGCAAGCACATACTCAACCTCACTTGGATGAGCGACGAAACCAAGCTCAACGCCATCAAGAAGCTCAACTCAATCACGGTGAAAATAGGCTACCCCGACCAGTGGAAGGACTATACCACGCTCAACATTGACCCCAACCTTTCGTACTACGAAAATATGCACAATGTGTCGATGTGGCACCAGGCCCAGGAGTACGCCAAGTGGGGCAAGCCCGTTGACCGCACCGAGTGGGGCATGACTCCGCAGACAATCAATGCATACTACAACCCGCTGGCCAACGAAATCGTGTTCCCCGCCGGTATTCTCCAGGCTCCCTTCTTCGACCCCGAAGCATCGGATGCTGAAAACTATGGCGCAATCGGCGTGGTGATAGGACATGAGATGACTCACGGATTTGACGACCAGGGCCGCAACTTCGACGCTGACGGTAACATGGTGAACTGGTGGACCGAGGAGGATGCCGTAGCATTCGACAAGCTGACAAAGGGTCTGATCGCCCAGTTTGACGAAGTGGAAGTGCTCCCCGGCCTTAACGCCAACGGCACATACACCCTTGGCGAGAATATTGCCGACCAGGGAGGCCTGCGTATAGCACGTACAGCATTCCTCGACTCGCAGCGCAAGAAGGGCGTGGATGTCGAATCGGAAGAAGCCAAAATCGACGGACTTACCCCCATGCAGGCATTCTATATGAACTATGCCAACGTGTGGGCTCAGAATATCCGTCCCGAAGAGATGCGCTCACTTACTACCGGCGACGTACACTCGCTGGGCAAGAACCGCGTCAACGTGACACTGCGCAATATCACCCCATTCTTCGAGGCATTCTCGATCACCGAGGAACAGCCCCTCTACCGTGCGCCTGAAAATCAAGTCGTAATCTGGTAATGCCATTACGACGGTTCACATACCTACTGCTTGCTACGACCGCGCTCCTGATGAGTGCGGTCGTGGTGGGTTGTAGCTCTACCAAGCATGTGCCCCAAGGTGAGTACTTGCTTGACAATGTGGACATCAAAGTGCTCGACAACGACCAGGTAAAAAGCCTCGACCTTTATTACTATCTACGGCAGGCCCCCAACCACGAGGTGCTGGGTTTTGCCAAGCTGCAGCTCGCCACCTACAACCTATCAGGCAAAGATACCACAAAATGGTACAACCGCTGGTTTCGCAAGGTGGGTCAACCCCCGGTGATATACGACAGCACGCTTGTCACCGCATCAGTGGAGCAGATAAGCCGTGCGCTCGCCAACCAGGGGTATCTGGACGTGAATGTGACTTACGACACCATCGGCAATCCCCAAAAGAAGAAGATGGATGTCAAATACTATGTGCGCACAGGAGCTCCGCATACCATAGGCACGATCAATTACGAAATACACGACCCGAAAATCGATTCGATCATAGCCCGCACGCCTCAACTCAAGACTATGCACGCGGGGGATAAGTTTGACCGCACGCAGCTCGACAACATGCGAGCGGGTATTGCCCACCATCTGCAGCAAAACGGATACTACACATTTACCAAAGACAACATCACATTCTACGCCGACACTGCCGCCAACTCCAAAATAATCGACTTGACGATGGTGATACGCGCGCCACGCCGAGTGATCGCCACCGGGCAGTCGAATTGCGAGATGCTCGACAATGCTACCCCTACCGACTCACTCTATCATCAGTACTATTTCGGCAAAGTAACCTATATCACCGATTTTGACGCTACAAGCTCGGATGCCGTTCAGCGCATAGCCCAGCTCGACACCGTGAGCTACAAGGGGCTCGACATACTCTACGGCACTGATCACTACCTCACCCCTAAGACTCTATACGACAACTGCTTCCTAGTGCCCGGACAGCGCTATAGCACCAATGCCATCAACCGCACATACGAAGCGCTGGGACGACTCGCCATATTGAAATATGTGAGCATACAGCTGAAACCCGCAGTTGACTCAGACGGGCGCGATATCCTCAACGCATACATATTGCTCGACCGTACGCGCAAGCAGGGTATCACCCTTGAGCTCGAAGGCACAAACTCGGAGGGGGATTTGGGTTTCGGAGTAGGAGTCACCTATCAGCACCGCAATCTGGGACACGGATCCCAGCTGCTTACCACCAAGCTGCGCACCAGCTACGAAAGTCTGTCGGGCAACTTCGACGGGCTGCTGCACAACCGATACAGTGAGTATGCCGCCGAGGTAGGTCTAACTTTCCCAAAATTCGTGGCTCCATTCCTATCGAGCGATTTTAAGCATAGGGTGAGGGCTACTACCGAGGTGGATGTGTCGTTCAACTATCAGGAGCGTCCTGAGTACACCCGCATCATATCGGGCGCGGCGTGGAAGTATAACTGGCACAACCGCAACAACACCGTAAGGCGCACATTCGACCTTGTCGACATTAACTATGTGTACCTGCCCCATAGCACCCTCAACTTTATCGATGAGATAGCTCCCACCAATCCGCTGCTGCGCTACAGCTATGAAGATCACTTCATAATGCGCATGGGCTATACCTATCGGCGCACCAACCGTCGCATCGCCGGGGCTATGGAGAATGCCTGGCGACAGCCATCGGTCTACTCTCTGCGTGCGTCGGCGGAGTCGGCCGGCAACCTGCTCTACGCCATATCATCTATTGTAGGGCAGCATCGCAGCGATGGCGCATATAAGATTTTCGGCATTCAATACGCTCAATATGTTAAGGGAGATGTGGACTGCTCCTACACGCGCCACCTCGACCTGCGCAATGCCATAGCGATGCATGTGGGGGCCGGAGTGGGTGTGCCTTACGGCAACTCGTCGATGATTCCATTTGAAAAGCGATTCTATGCCGGAGGTGCCAACGGCGTCAGGGGGTGGGGCGTACGCGCCCTGGGCCCTGGAGGCTACGATGCACGCAACTCGGCCACCGACTTCATCAATCAATGCGGCGATATACGCCTTGACATGAGCGTGGAGTACAGGGCCAAGCTGTTCTGGGTGTTTGAGGGCGCGGTGTTCATCGATGCGGGCAATATATGGACTATACGCAACTATGAGAATCAGCCCGACGGTGTGTTTAAATTCAACAAATTCTGGAAGCAGATAGCATTGGCCTACGGCGTTGGCCTGCGAATGGACTTCACCTACTTCCTGCTGCGCTTTGACCTTGGCATGAAAGCTCATAATCCGGCCATCGGACAGGAACCGTGGCCGCTGATTCATCCACGCTGGCACCGTGATGCCGCATTTCACTTCGCTGTCGGATACCCATTTTAATACCTGATATAATGGCTTTAGTAATATTTGACTTGGATGGCACGCTCCTCAACACCATCGATGACCTGGGTGAGGCTGCCAACTATGCGCTCGAGGCGTCGGGCTACCCCCAACATTCGCTCGCAAGCTACCCGCTGTATGTGGGCAACGGTATAAGCAAGCTCATAGAGCGCGTGCTTCCCGATGATGCCCGCACTCCTGAGATCGTAGCACGTGTGCGTGTGAAGTTTCAGGAGTATTATAACGAGCACTTGTGGGAACACACCAAGCCATATCCGGGTATCACGGAGGTGCTTCGTGCGCTCAATGATATGAACATCAATATAGCCGTGGCCTCCAATAAATACCATGAGGCCACCACAAGGCTGGTGGAGCATTTCTTCGGCGACCTCAAGTGGGGAGCGGTCGAGGGGCAGAAAGAGGGTTTCCCGCTTAAGCCCGATCCATCGATAGTGTTCGATATACTCACCAAGGTGCCCACGCCGAAGGCCGAGGTGCTATATGTGGGCGACTCGGCGGTGGATATAGAAACTGCCCGCCGTGCATGCGTGGCGTCGTGTGGCGTGACGTGGGGATTTCGCAACGTAAAGGAGTTGCGCAAGGCTTATGCCGAGCATATTGTCAATCGTCCGTCGGAGATTATTGACATTGCGCCGTGATCTTAAGTGCTTGGCAGGGGAAAGAAGCGTCGGGCGATATTGTGTAGTGACGCGATGCCCTCACACCGACAATCCATATTGGTGTGTCACCACTGTAAAGTATTGGATAATCGGCTCTGCTCGACGTAGGTATGTTGGCTTCGCGGAGTATGTCGCTCACAAGTTTCGAGCCATTCATGCCGTAGGGGTCGAATCGCAGTCCGCTGCGGGGCGTGCCTATGTGGAGCGATGATTTATCGACCGCCGATGCGTCGACGATGAGCTGATTGGGGGAGCAACGCAGTTGGCCGGGGTGCTCAACGATGATTTTCTCGAAAATTATGCCTTGCGGAGATATGTGTAGAGCCGATGGCGAGAGCCGGCCGCGGCGTAATTCGTAGTTGCCGAAACGACGTCCCGACGCGTCTGCATTGTCTAAGATGTCATTGACCATGGTGGCTGACAAGCCGAGTGGAGATACCATGCGGTAGAGCGCATCGGTGGGAGCGGCCTCATTAGCCGCAAGTGATGACACATCAATCGAGCCGTCATCGTGCATGTATGTGTCACTCAAACGGCGGGTGTCGGCCTCGAGTGTGGCGCTTTGAGCCTGAAGTATGGCCATTGACCGCGCTATCGCATCGAGCGATCCATCAAACTCGCGGGCAAGCATTGGTAGGATGTGATGGCGTATTCGGTTGCGCTTGTAATCGTCGGTGGCGTTGGTTGAGTCGGTCACATATTCGAGATTGTTGGCCTCGATGTAGTCCATCACCATCTGCTTAGGTGCGCTGAGCATAGGGCGCAGCAGATGATTGTGGCCGTATACCGACATGCCTCCCAACCCCTTTACACCCGATGAGCGCAGCAGGTTGAGAAAGAATGTTTCGATGTTGTCTTCGCGATGATGGGCCACTGCGATGTAATCGAGCTGATGATCCGACCTGTACTTCTCAAAGGCGGCATAACGCATGTCGCGCGCTATCATCTCAACCGACTCACCCGCTGTAGCCGACTTGCGCCCGATGACATCGAAATGCTCGATGTGCAGGGGTATGCCAAGCCGTAGGCAGAAGTTGGAGCAGAATTGCTCGTCGCGATTGCTCTCATCCCCCCTCAGATGAAAGTTGCAGTGAAACGCATGACATTCGTGCCCCAATGCTCTAAGCGCATGGAGAAGTGCCACCGAGTCGGAACCACCACTAAAGCCTACGCATAACTTAAGCGGTGCCGAGCCGATGGCCTTGACTATCGACTGTAGCAGCCGGTGCTGCGGCATCAGTTAATTGATTTCAATGCCAGCCCTACGCGCTCGTGCAGACCGAAAAGCAAGTTCATGTTGTGAACTGCCTGACCAGCCGAGCCCTTGACAAGGTTGTCGATAACGCCGGTTACGGCGAGTATGTCGCCCACCTTGGCCAGATGCAACAGGCACTTGTTGGTATTGGTCACATCGCTGAGTATTGGCATCGATGATGTGACGAATGTGAAGGAGTGGTCGGAATAATAATCCTCGTATAGGCGTATCACATCTTCCAGTTCGAGAGGGCATTGCATGTAGGCCACAGCGTGGATGCCACGGGAGTGGGTGCCTCGGATGGGGGTGAAAGTGAGCGGTGCGCTGAAGCTGGTCTGAAGCGACTCAAGGGTGGCGCGCAGCTCCTCGACCTGGCGATGCCCTATAGGGCGGTCGATCACCACAGGGTCGGTGGTCGAGGTCACGGCTACGGCGGTGATAGGGGAGTTGAGCAGCAGGTTTTTGGCCAGCGGCAGCAGCGCAAGAGCCAGTACGTTGGCCATAGACGATGGTACGGATGCTCGAACGGCTCCGCGCACAAGGACCTTGCGGTTGAGCTCGGGTAGACCATAAACGAAGTTGGAATCGGCGCCATCGATGCGGAAGTCGCCCGAGAGGTCGACGATTTTCAGTTTTTCGGGGATTATGGCTGTTGAAAGCAATGCTTTAGAGCGGCCGTCGGTGGTGCAGAGAAATAGCACATCGATGTTGTTGAAGTCGATGCTGTCGGTAAATCTCAAGTAAGTTTCACCGATCAGCCCTTTGTGGGTGTCGGAAATGAGGCTACCTATGGCGTTGGGCGCATTGACCCAAGCAATCTCTACGTCGGGGTGGTTGATGAGTATGCTGAGGAGTTCGCCAGCTATGGGGTCGGTGCCTCCGATTATGCCTGCTCGTATCATGATTCTTGTTGTGAGTCGTTAGTAAAAAATTGGTTTCGGGCTGCGGCCATCACTTTCATTGGCAGCAGGGTGGCAAAGAGTGCATAGAGCATTTGAGGGGTAGCCTTGGGGTTGACGGCTACAAATACGGTATCGGCTCCTGAGATTGTGCCAAGTATGTATTCCGAGCCAAGCATATCCATGTCGTAGGCCAATCCCGATGCGTAGCCATTGCGGGTCTTGATCACCGCAAGATTTCCATTAAGTGCTATGGAGATGGCTGCGGGGTGCATTGATGACTGCACGACCCCTGATACTGATGGGTCAACGAGCGATGGGTCCTGGTCGACGATGATGTAGCGGTAACCCCCCAAATCGGTGGGGACTTTGGTGGTTTTAAGCATTTTAAGGTCGCGCGACAGTGTGGCTTGTGTCACCACAAATCCACGGCGTGCCAATTCCTTGGCCAATTCCTCTTGACTGCCGATGCTATGGCTGTTGAGGATTTCAACGATCATCGGCAGGCGTGACTTGCGTCGTTTCATATAAGGTTGTTTTTATGTATATTGCAAATGTACATAAAAATGTAATATGAAAAGCAAAAAGACATAAAAATTTGCATAAAATCAGCCGAAGATATGCTTGTAAATGCGGTCGGTGGCTCCTAAATGGTGGGCGATGTATGATGCCGCCGCTTTGCCCGATTGGGTGCGGGCAGCAAGGTCATCTTTAAGGTTGTCAAGTGTTGAATTGAGCTGATTGGCGTCGGCTATCGAGTAGGCACCTCCACAGTCAATGAGGTCGGATGCTTCTTTAAACTTGAGGTGCTTTGGGCCGAAAATCACAGGAATACCGTATACAGCGGCTTCATTGATGTTGTGGATTCCGGCGCCGAAGCCACCACCGATATAGGCAGCGTCGGCCAGGCGGTAGAGGCGCGACAGCAGCCCGAATGAGTCGATGATTACGGCTTTGATATCGTGGTTGGCCTCATCTTCGGGTGCCCACTGCGAGAGCAGGCGCGTGGGGCCATCGATACGCTTGCGTAGCAGCTGTAGGCGGTGCTCGTCGAATTGATGCGGGGCTATGATGGCGCATGCATCATTATGGGCATTGAGCCAAGGTATATACAGGTCCTCATCAGGCTCCCAACTGCTCCCCACCACCAGGGTGAAGCGTCGGTTGCTGAAGTTGCGAAGCAATGCGGCTTGGCCATCGGGCAGATTTTTTACATCGTTTACACGGTCGATGCGTGTGTCGCCATTGATGGTGACATTGTTGATGCCGATTCCGGCAAGAAGTTTCTTCGAATTATCATCTTGCACAAAGATATGATCGAAGCATCCAAGCATCTTGCGGAATGTGCCACCCCATGGCAGGAAGAATATCTGTCCTTTGCGAAATATGGCAGATATGAGGTAGGTGGGTATGTGGTGGGCCTTGAGCTGCTGCAGGTAATTGCCCCAAAATTCATACTTTATGAATATTGCCATACTCGGCTTGAGTGTGTCGATAAACCGACGGGCGTTGCTTGGGGTGTCAAAGGGTAAGTAGACCACCGCATCGGCCAGCTCGTAGTTTTTGCGCACCTCGTAGCCCGATGGCGAGAAGAATGAGAGGCATATATTGAGGTCGGGATGCTGAGCCTTGATTTTTTCGATCAACGGTCGCCCTTGCTCAAATTCGCCCAGCGATGATGCGTGAATCCATATCCACTTGCCAGGATGTGAATCGACAGCTTGCTGAAGTGTGTGGAATGTATTCCGCTGTCCATCAATCATTTTTTTGACCTTGGATGAGCGGATAGAGGCTATGCGTGCGCAGCACGCATAGCAGTGCAGTCCGATATTGTATAGCGGTGACAAGCTGGAGTGGATTAGGGTTGCGGAATGGCGGCTATAGCAGCCTCTACACGTCGGGCTGTCTCGTCGATGCCCATGAGCTCGGTGATGTCAAACATGTGAGGGCCTTTGCAAGCGCCCACTACGGCCAGGCGTAGGGCGTTCATCACGTTGCCCAGATGATAACCCTTTTCGCTGATCCACGCCAAGATGGCTTCTTCGGCAGCTTTAGATTCGAGCGAGGGGAGTTGGCGCATCTTCTCGATGAGGGCGCGGAGAATTTCGGGAGTCTGTTCGCTCCAGCGTTTCTTCACATCCTTCTCGGCGTAAGTGGTGGGAGCCTCGAAGAAGAACTGGGCTTGCTCCCAAAGGTCGTCGACAAGGTTGGCGCGCCCTTTTACCATCGCTGCGGCGCGGAGTATATAGTCGTCAGAGTAGTCCTCGGGGTTGACGCCATGATTGCGGAGCACGCCCTTGAACTGCTCGGCCAGCTCCTGGTCGGGGAGCATCTGGAGGTATTCGTGGTTAAACCATTTGCCTTTTTCGAAGTTGAATCGGGCTCCCGAACGCGAGCAGTGCTCGAATGAGAATTTGCGTATCAGCTCGTCGATCGACATGATTTCGGTATCGTCGCCGGGGTTCCAGCCGAGCAATGCAAGGAAGTTGATAACGGCTTGAGGCAGATACCCTTTCTCGCGGTAGCCAGAGGAGATTTCGCCCGACTTGGGGTCGTGCCACTCCAAGGGGAACACCGGGAATCCCAGGCGGTCGCCATCGCGCTTCGACAGCTTGCCTTTGCCATCGGGCTTGAGCAGGAGGGGTAGGTGTACAAATGCGGGAGCGTCCCAACCAAATGCTTCGTAAAGCAGCGTGTGGAGGGGGGCCGATGGCAACCACTCCTCGCCGCGGATCACATGGGTGATTTTCATCAGGTGGTCGTCGACGATGTTGGCCAGATGGTAGGTGGGGAGGTCATCGGCGCTCTTGTAAAGCACTTTGTCGTCGAGCACGTCGGAGTTGATGGTTACTTTACCGCGCAGCAGGTCGTTGACCTCTACGTCGCGTCCGGGTTCGATCTTGAACCGCACCACATAGGGTGTGCCGTTGTCGATAAGCTCCTTCACCTCTTGCTCTGAGAGTGTAAGTGAGTTGCGCATTGAGCCGCGTGTGCGGGCATCGTACTGGAAGTTGGGTGTAGCAGCGCGGGCAGCCTCAAGCTCCTCGGGTGTGTCGAAGGCTATATAGGCTTTACCGTTGTCGAGGAGGAATTTCACCCACTCGCGGTAGATGTCGCGGCGTTCGCTCTGCTTGTAGGGTCCGTAGGGTCCACCTTCGCGCACGCCCTCGTCGATCTCAATGCCGAGCCATTTGAGGGCTTCGTTGATATAATCCTCGGCACCGGGCACAAATCGGTTGGAGTCGGTATCCTCGATGCGGAGTATCATCTTACCACCTTGCTGACGAGCAAAGAGGTAGTTGTAGAGAGCGGTTCGGACAC
>CAMWOD010000012.1 GCA_947175715.1 uncultured Porphyromonadaceae bacterium | reverse complement strand
GTTTAGGAATGTAAAATCATCTCGATAAGCAAATTTGAGTATAAAAATAATAAGCAACAGGCGAACGCCTGTTGCTTATTATTTTTAGATTGCTAATTTCTAATTTCTAATTGATTACTGGTCGCCGCCCATGAGGTCGTGTACGCGGGTCTCTACCTTCTTGTCGTGGCGGAGGATAGCGGGTACGAGCTTGGTCACTGAGTTGCCACCCCTGCGAGCCTTGAATTGCTCGGCGAGCTGCTTGTCGGTGACGGGAGCCTCGCTTGTGCCTGATTCGATTACCTCAAACACTACAATCTGACCATTGCCATTTACAGGGCCTACGAGTGCGCCTTCCTTGGCCACGGCAGCCTTACCGAGAGTCTGCGCCCCGTAGCGCTGTGCTGTGTTGAAGTTGAGCTCTACCTCGTTGACGGGCACACCCATCAGCTCGGCATAACCCTCGATATTGTCGGCTTTGCCGGCATACTCCTTGGCGAGGGCATCAACTTTCTTGCGATCGCGGATGCGCTGGGTCATAGCCTTGCGCACGTTGCCATCGGTAACGGGGATTATGTCACCTTTATATATATCTTTTACGGCAACCACTACGAAGCGATTCTCCTGCTGGTTGGCGAATACGGGTGAAACCTGGTCCTTCTCGGCCTTAACAGCCCAGTGAGCTGCGTTGTAGGTGTCGGGGATTGTCTGTTCGCCCATAGGAGTGAGTGCGTGGAGCGAGAACGACGAGGGTGTCACGTAGCTGCTTTGCAGTACATAACCGTTGTCGGCGGCGTTCTTCTCAAATTTTGCGGCGGTATTGTTGGACTTGGCAAATTCTGAGATTTTCTGCTTAACCTCATCGCGGGTAGCGTTGGAGGGCTCTACATTATAAGTGATGATGGCGAAGTCGTAGGTAATGACGGTGTCGGTGTCGCTGGCTACCTCGTTGCGGGCTATCATCTTGGCTATAGTGTAGTTGTCGTTAGACAGGCCTGACTCCCAGAGATTGCCGGCAGGCAGTGTGTCGAGCACGTTAAGAGCGGTAAGGGTCGACATAAATTCCGGTGGAATCTGCATGCGCTGCTGCGAAGCCTGGAACATGGCTTGCTGCATCTGACCGCGCTGCTGGTTGAGCTGATCGGGAGTGAGCTGAGCGCGGGTCACCTGGAAGTTGTAGTTGCTGTTGACAGCCTGAGTTTCGGTCTCCTCTTTGAGTTTCACTACAGCTGAGTCAACTTCGGCCTTAGCGTTGGCGTAGTCGGCCTCTGAGGGGTTAACGTCAACTACTATGAAATCAACTGCGCTTTCTACCTCGTTGAGCTTAAATGCGGGTGAGTTTTTGAATTTCTCATACTCGGCTGCAATCTCGTCGTCGCTCACAGCGTAGTCATCGTCCTTGAGCTCGGCTGTGGTCTTGCTCACTACGCGTGCCTTGGTGTTGTGGGTGAAGAGCTCGCGTTCTGAAGCGAGGTCGAGTTTGTTGGGCACGAGGGTGTTTTGGAGAAGCTGGTTGTATTTGATTACCTTGAGCTGATTCTCGGCGGCTTTCTCCATCTGAGCCCACTGCTCTTTGTATTGAGTTGCGGTCTGCTCATCGATACCGTATTTTGCGGGATTCTTTACAGCGTCGTAGAACTGCTGCATTTGAAACTTCTGCTCGGGATTGCTCTCGGGGAACATGAATGCGGTAAGCTCGTCGTCGGTGACTACGATACCTACCTTCTCAAGCTCCTCGTTGAAGAGGGCTTCATTGAGCATATCGTTGAGCACCTGCTCGCGCAGAGCGCCATCATCGGCGTTCTGATCCTGCTGCTTGAGCTGGTTCACTCGATTGTTAAGCTCCTGAATGTCAATCTTGTGACCTGCTACTTTAGCGGCAGTAGTGGGGTCACTGAAGAACGAACGACCAGAATTGAGGAAGTCGCCAAGGATAAACGCCAGCAGTGCCACAATGATGATAGTGAACAGAAGCACTGAGCGTTTTCTGATTTTTTCAAGTGTTGCCATTTAGATTTTATGTTTTTTGTTTTTACTTTTTCCGTAGGGGATGATTAAAATAGATTTTGCACTGGCTCAACCCATTAGGGTATTTTAGCGCACAAAGATACGGAATAAACTTGAATTATCCAACGTAAAGCGATAATTTTGCGCCATGTCACGATTTACCACGGCTATATTGGCGCTATTCGCCACGCTTTATACCCTCACCGCGCAGACATCGATACACGGCAAGCCCGAGCTTACGGCTCAGGAGATTGCCGCACACATTATGAAGCGCAACCCGGACTTCGACCCCGCTATAGCCGACGCTTATATCAATCTGGGCAGCCGCTATGGCATACGCGGTGATATAGCGCTATGCCAGGCGATAGTCGAGACCGGATGGTTCAGATATGAAGGCTCGGCGGTAAAGCCCCAACACCACAATTATTGTGGCCTCGGAGTTGTGACCAACGGTGTGGAGGGAGAGGGCTTTGCCACCATCGAAGATGGGGTGAGGGCTCACCTGCAGCACCTTTTCGCCTACTCGTGTACACGCGACATCCCCGGCCGAGAGCCACTTGTCGACCCACGATTCACGTTGGTGACACGCGGCTGCGCTACCACATGGGAGGATCTGAGCGGCCGCTGGGCCATGAATGACGCTTACGGCGCATTGATATTGCGCATCTTCAACCAAATCGCCAGATCAGCCGGGCATTAATGAGTACACATACTTATAAAAAGACAAAAAGAGGTTAACTCCACATAAAGTGCTTGGCTCATTGAGTTATTTATCATAATTTTGCAGATTGCAATCGCCCGGGGTGCGGAATGCTCCGGGCAATAAGTCACAATCATATCACAAAACAACCTTTAACACAATGAAGATTAACATATTGCGTAAAATCTGTGTTGCATCGGCTTTGCTGGGTACATCGACAATGATGGCCGAAGCTCCCGCCGGCTACTACGCCTCTTGCGAGGGCAAGAGCGGCAGCGCGCTGCTATCGGCCCTCTGTTCAAAGATAGCTTCACACACCACTATCAGCTACAAAACAGGGTTGTGGGACCTGTTTGAAACGTCCGACGTGCGCGACGACGGCACAGTGTGGGATATGTACTCCACCAAGCACTGGAAAATGGGTGCCGAGCATTGCGGCAACTACTCAGTGGTGGGAGATTGCCTTAACAAAGAGCACTCATTCCCCAAAAGCTGGTTTGACAACAAGTCGCCGATGAATTCCGATGCCTACCATCTTTATCCCACCGACGGCAAGGTCAACGGTCAGCGCTCCAACTACCCCTTTGGCGAATGCGCCGGTGGCACCACACTGGCCTCTAACGGCAATATAAAAGCATTGGGGCGACTCGGCACCAGCACATTCCCCGGCTACTCAGGCAAAGTGTTCGAGCCCGACGACGAATATAAGGGGGACTTCGCTCGCTCATACTTCTACATGGCTGCATGCTACAACGAGCGCATCGCCTCATGGTCGTCCGACATGCTCGCCTCCAATTCTTACCCCGCATTCAAGGATTGGGCCATCAATCTGCTGCTGAAGTGGCACCGCCAGGACCCCGTGAGCCCTAAGGAGCTTGCGCGCCAGGAGGCCGTTGCAGCCGCGCAACACAACCGAAACCCATTTATCGACTATCCCGACCTGGCCGAACACATCTGGGGTAATAAGAAAAATGTGGGTTGGTCGAGCTCGGCAGTGGCCGACCCCGTAATTACAGCACCCGTCGACGGCTCTACGATCGACTTAGGTGTCACCGCAGTCAACAATCAGCTCAGCCGCACTATCACAGTGAAAGGTGGAGGCCTCACAACCGATGTTGCCGTAAGCGTGAGTGGCGACGGCTTCTCAGCCACTCCTGCCACCCTCAGCTACAGCCAGGTTACCGACAAGGGAGCTACCCTTACCTTGCTCTACAAGCGGCCTTCGGCCGGGGCATCGACCGGCACCCTTACACTCACCTCGGGCAATGCCCGCTCTACGGTGACACTCACTGCCAAGGCCATGACCGGTATCCCCGTGGGAGCGGCTACCGATATTACCGACGACTCATTCTCAGCACATTGGGTCAACATATCAGGCAGCAGCGCCACCTACACATTCCATCTGTGGCTCAACGGACAGGAGCTGGCGGGATTCCCTCGCACAGTCAAGGCTTCAGATGAACAGCTGAAAGTGGAGGGTCTTGATCCACTTACCACCTACACCTATCAGCTCACCGGCGATGGCGTAGAATCGGAAGTGATGACCGTAACCACCGGCGAGCCCATTCCCTCGATACAATTCCTCTACGACAGCGAGCTTTACTTCATCACCCAGCCCGGTGTGCCCAGCGAAGTGGCCGAAGTGCTGCTCGACATCGACAATATTGACACCGACATAACGATATCGGTAACTGCACCATTCCGCGTGAGCACCAACAAGTCATCGTGGAGCACCTCTGTAGTACTCGACCCCGAGGAAGACCGCTTCTATATGCAAGTACTCAGCGACGTGGCCGGCGAATATTCCACCCAGCTCACCGCTACCGCCGGCGATTATACCACCGACGTGGAGGTGGAAGCCACCGTGGGCGAAACATTCACCTTTGTCGAGGACTTCGAGAAATCGGCCGCAGGCCTGGGCAACTACTCCGGCGGCGTCTACAATGGCACCATGTGCGTGTGGAACTTCAAAGCCATGGGTATTTATGCCGGCAACAGCGAGCCACACGTCAGTGGCGACCAGTCGGTGCGCTTCGGACGCGCTAAGGATGGGGAAGTGGCCTTGACGATGGCCGAGGATAAGACTCACGGCATCGGCACAGTGAAGTTCATGGCAAAAAAATGGACAAACGACCCCGACGCAACCCTCGAACTGTGGTACTCCGACAACCAGGGCAACAACTGGGAGAAGATAGGAGAGCAGATATGCAGCGACGACTCAAAATTCAACGAATTTGCCTTCACCGTCAACCGCGAGGGCCCCGGACGCATCAAGATAGTGCGCCCCGATGGCAAGGGTAGCCGCCTCAACCTCGACGACCTCAGTATCAGCGACTACGTGGGCGCTTCAGTGGCCAACGACCTCGAGTATCACGCTTGGGACGCCTACTGCCTCGACGGATGCCTGCTGATTGAGGGTGTGGCAAGTCAGGCACTCGTATACTCGATCGACGGCATACAGCGCTACAACGGCGCCGTCAATGGAGAGCTGCGCCTCAACCTCCCCGCAGGGTTGTATATCGTCACTGTTGACGACTTCTCGCGCCGAGTGCTCATAAAATAACGTCACTGATCACCCTCATTGCCCTTATAAATAATGAAGAGCTTTAAATTCCAGTCGGTTATCGATTACTTCAAGCGCCCGCAAGTGTGGGGCTACCTCCTGGCAGCAGTAGTGTGCTGGTTGCTGGCATTCCTGTTCTTTTACCCCGAAGCGTCGGACGGTGGCACTTTGCGGCAATACGACATGCTGCAAGGTCTTGCCAACGGCCATGAGACCCAGCAATACGCCCAGGCTACGGGTGAAACTCCCCGCTGGACCAACTCACTCTTCTCGGGGATGCCCACATTCCAGATTTCACCCTCATATCCCAGCAACTCGCTATTCGACTGGATCAACTCGCTCTACGGCATGGGGCTTCCCAACCCCTCCAACCTGCTGTGCATGATGATGATGGGATTCCTTATACTCATGGCGTCGCTGCGCATCAAGCCACTATATGGATTTATGGGCGCGGTGGCTTTCGGCTTCTCATCCTACTGGATCATCATCATCGGCGCCGGCCACTTGTGGAAATTTATAACCATAAGCTATGTGCCCCCAACTATAGCCGGCGTGATACTTGCCTACCGCGGACGCTACGTCATCGGAGGGGCTATCGCAGCCGTATCAGCCATGATGCAGCTATCGGCCAATCACCCTCAGATGTCATACTACTTCGGCATGGTGATCGCCGCCATCATTATAGCCTACCTCGTAGTGGCTGTACGCAAAAAGACACTCAAACAATTCGGCATAGCCACCGGCACATTGGCTATAGCGGCCCTACTGGCGCTGGCGGCCAACTCCCCATCGCTCTACAACACCTACGAATACTCGAAGGAGACTATGCGCGGTGGCCACTCCGAGCTCACACCCAAGCAAGATAACCAACAGCGTGCCACCGACGGCCTGAGCCGCGACTACATCACTACATATTCTTATATGCCCGACGAGTCATTCTCGCTGCTCATACCCAATATCAAGGGTGGTGCGTCGGCCAAGATTGAAAACGGGCAGCTCGTGAGGTTGTCAATCACCGAAACTGAGCAGTACGAAGGCCAATCATTGCCGCAACCTACACAGGACATACTCCTCAATGTTGCACCTTATTACGGCGACCCCGAGGGTACCAACGGCCCGGTATATGTAGGTGCCATAATATGCGCCCTGTTCATCCTGGGATGCCTCATAGTCAAGGGGCCACTGAAATGGGCGCTGCTGGTGATGACAGTGCTGTCGATATGCTTGGCCATGGGGCGCCATTTCATGTCGCTCACCGACCTGTTTATCGACATCGTGCCGATGTACTCTAAATTCCGCACCGTCGAGTCGATACTTGTCATAGCTCAGTTTACAATGCCTCTGCTGGGTGTGCTCGGACTGCAAAAACTGCTCACCGCCCCCAATCACAGACGTGAATACTTCAAGCAAGTGGCATGGGCATTTGGCGTGCCTGCGGCGATATGCCTTATCGCCATCTTCGTGCCATCGACTTTCGGCCCATTTGTCACCTCGACCGACTACTCCCTGTCGTCGCAGTATGTACAGAGCATCACCAACAATGCCGTAAGCCAGGGCATCGACCCCAACTCTCCTCAAGTGCAGCAGATCATAGCGCAATACAACATCGAAAACCTCAATAACGGTATCTTCCGAGCAATCGCATCGACACGCGAGGCCATACTCGTGGCCGACGCTTGGCGATCGCTGTGGTTCATCCTTGGCGCAGGGGCAGTACTACTGATATATTCGCGCGGCAAGCTCACGCTGAAAAACGCATCGATGGTGGCTGGCGCCGCTGTAGCCGTGCTCGTTGTGGCCGACCTCTACAATGTCAACGACCGCTACCTCAACGCCAAGTCGTTCGCACCCGAGCAGATGGCAAGCGAGAATCCCATCCCCGAATCCGACGCCGACCGCGCTATCATAGCCGACGCCAAGATGCGAGGCTTGAAGCATTACCGCGTGATGAGTCTTGACCAATTCAGCTCACCGATGCCCTCTTACCATCACTCGATGATAGGTGGCTACCATGCGGCCAAACTCACCCGCTACCAAGACCTCATTGACGGCCAAATGTCAAGCGAAAATTTCAACCCCGCAGTGCTCGACATGCTCAATACCCGCTACTTCATGGCTCAGGGACAATGGGAATTTAACCCCGAGGCGCTGGGCAACGCATGGTTTGTCGACTCACTCACCTACGTAAAGGGTGCCGATGCCGAGATGGAGGCTTTGGCACACCTCAATCCAGCCACACGAGCCGTGGCCGACGATAAGTTCAAGGATCAGCTGGGCGATAAAGCCGTTTACGACGTTACTGCCGATGACTACATCACGCTCACCGACTACGCCCCCGATAAGCTCACTTACGAGGCCTACTCAACCAACGGCGGCCTGGCAGTATTCTCCGAAGTCTACTTCCCATGGGGTTGGCAGGTGACTATCGACGATAAGCCCGCGACACTGGGCCGCGTCAACTATGTGCTGCGCGCACTGCAGGTGCCCTCGGGCAAGCACACCATCACCATGAAATTTGACCCGCAATCGCTCCACGTCACCGGCACACTGGCCACGATAGCAATCATTCTCATCTACCTGTGGGTGCTCGCCTCGATAGCTATGAGCTTCTATCGTCGGGGCACCATAGACGAGAAAACAACCGCATAACAAACAATACCATGACACGACTGCGACAATATATCAATGCACCCGGGCGATACAAGCGTAGCCGAGGCTATGGCGTACACTCCCCATTCGCATTCTACTTCATCAGGCGCGTGCTGTGTGAGCGCACACCCTATTACGACTACGAGGCAATAACCACCCTGAGGCAGCAGGCACTCGACAAGGTACGCCACATCAAGGGTCACTCACACGTGATGTCGCTCAAACACGCCAAGATGATATATCGCATATTGTGTCACTACAAGCCAGTGACGATGCTTCAGATAGGGTCGACTCATGGCCTCACCACTGCAACCGCACTCCTCTACGATCCCAAACTCCACATCACGCTCTACGACAACCGCTCGGGCCACAATGACCAGCAACGTGTGAGCGTGATCGACGACATCGAGCCGATATTGCGTGCCACCACCGGCGATCCCACCACACCTCCCCCTTTCCCCGTGGTAGTGATAAGTGATTTGCGCCCCGAAGACCGCGCCCGCGTCACCACTCTGCTGCGCCGCCACACCGACATGGGTGGTGTGACCATAGTGCGCAACCTCAGCAACGACTCCAACATCAGCGAGCTGTGGCGCGCCTTGACCCACACCATGGAGCGAGGCATGAGTTTCACCAACGCCAAGATAGGTATAATCACCGGCGACCGTGACCTGCCACTCCACCACTACAAGCTATGGTTCTGACCCCCCAGGAGATACCACCCCTGATCGACCGATACGCCGCCTACATGCTCATGGAGCGTGGATTGAGCGACAATACCCGTCAGGGATATATCGACGACGTCAACAAGCTGCTCAACTATCTTAGCGACAACAATCTGCGTCTCGACCAAGTGACCATAGAGCACCTGAGGTGGATGGTGGGTGACCTACACGACATGGGGATCGCCCCTACGTCGCAAGCTCGCATACTGTCGGGCATACGCAGCTTCTTCCGCTACCTCAAGCTTGAGCAGATAATACCCGAAAACCCCGCTCTGCTGCTCGAAAGCCCCCGCACAGGCCGACATCTGCCGCAAGTGCTCACCATCGACGAGATTGACTCGATGATCGCCGCCATCGACATGGACAAGCCCGAAGGTCAGCGCAACCGCGCCATCATCGAAACACTATACTCCTGCGGCCTACGCGTGAGCGAGCTGGTCAACCTCACCCTCAACTCCATATACGCCGACGAAGAGTACATACAAGTGACCGGCAAGGGCGACAAAACCCGCATAGTGCCCATAGCCCAAAGCGCACTCACCGAGATACGCGACTATCTGCCACAACGCTCCCATACGAAGATAAAACCGGGGGAGGAAGGGATCGTGTTTCTCAACAACCGCGGCCACCGTCTCACCCGCGTGATGGTATTCTACATCATCAAGCGGCTGGCCTCAGCAGCGGGCATAAGAAAAACCATATCTCCCCACACGCTGCGCCACTCATTCGCCACACACCTGCTCGAAGGTGGGGCCAACCTGCGCTCAATACAGCAGATGCTCG
Source organism: uncultured Porphyromonadaceae bacterium (assembly GCA_947175715.1). Lineage (GTDB taxonomy): Bacteria > Bacteroidota > Bacteroidia > Bacteroidales > Muribaculaceae > JAJPXC01. The sequence goes on along the minus strand of CAMWOD010000012.1, from coordinate 2,296 downwards.
GCCACGAATCAATAGCCACCACCGAAATCTACCTCCACCTCGACCGCACCCACCTGCGTGACCAGATCCTACGCTTCCACCCCCGCAACCACCGCTAATCCCATCAACTTAGCAAAAGATTGAGTGTGAGGCTGATGTGTGTTGTGACAGGTGTGGAATTATTTTATGATGGCTGAGGAGGAGCCGGATTGTTCGCCTACTTCGTTGCCGCGCTGCACTTTCTTGCCGTAGCCGAAGGTATAGGTGACTGCAATATTGAGTCGAGGATGCGAGGATGTGCCTATTTGTTCCTTAAACTCCGTGTACAGTGGTGATTCAATGATAGTTTCAGCGCAAACCCACCCTTTATTAAATACGTTGGCGACCATCAGGCGGATATTCCAGTCGGAGTTGGCCCAGCCTACTATGAGGCTGTGGAAGTTTCTATCCTTGTATATCTGCGGTGATGAAGAAAACATCTGCTTGTCGGGCGTCTGATAAAATACCTGGAAGTATAAGTTGTTGAGGTAATATGTAGCCTGTGCTAAGATAGAGAACGGATTGTACGACTTACTGTACACGCCGGTTGATTTAAAGAACTTCTGCTCAGGACTTACATACAGCTGCAGTTTACCATCCAACAATTTCCAGTTGGCCGACAAGCCAATTTCATTTTGGATATAATTTCCGTTGTTTATGTAGTTGCGAAGCAATGAGCTGCCATTGTTGTAGTGCTGATAGGCTACAATCTGCTTATCAATTATTTCAAAGAAGTTGTTGAAGGCGCTTAGTGCGAAATAGTTTGACGGCATCCATGTGTATGAAAGGTTCAGGGTGATATGCCTGCTGTTTTCCAATAATGGATTGCCTGTAAGATACATGTATTCGTTGTCTTGCAGAATGTCGGATGCTTTCTCATTAATGCCAGGGCTATTGGTAGCGTATTGGAAATAGGCTGAAAAAGCGTTTCGGGAGTTGGGCGCATACCGTAGATTGATATGGGTGAATGGGTATGTGTCGTTGTATTTCTTCTTGTTTATGTCACTCCCCTCCCAGCAGTATCCCAGATCGGCATATAGACTAGCCATTTGTGTCTTAAAGTTATAGCAAAGCATGCCTGCGGCAAAAGCGTTGTGAAATCGGTCATAATAGCTACTTGATCCGGTATATCGCAGTCGGTTGATATTGTCGCCCCCGTTGCCTCCAAGCATTACTGTATGTTTTTTACCGAAGCTCTTATGCAAATAAACATTGACCCGATAATTATAAGCATTCTCTCGCGCAATACGTATAATCTCGGGAGTGTTTGAGGTGGAGTATCTCATACCATCATTGATATGGGAGTAATTGAAGCGGGGAGATATATCGATCGAAAACTGATTGGGCATAGCGACAAAGAATGAGCCTTGATAAGCGAGAGAGTTGTTGCGGCTGGGATTTGTTCTATCGAAAGTGTAGTCTCGGTCGTTTCCAGGCTGATATGTAAGGGCTCCGTGTTGGTCATAAAACGGGGTACCTGTATGCGTGAAGCCTAATGTGTTGCGTATCTGTATCTTCTCGGATGCGTAGGTAGCACGAAAAGTGAGGGGATATTGACTCTGACGGTAATGTGATTTTTCGACCGATTCAGTGCGGGTAATCCTATAATCGCCGCCGTCATCTTTATTTAGTGTGTAGATACTTTGCAAGGTGTTGCCGATATGATGATTGTTCCAGTAATTGGCAGCAGCATATATGTCGTAAGTCACTTTCCTGTATGAAAACTTTGAGAAAATATTATTACGACTTGAAAAACCTGACATGAAGTTATCGCTTGTATTTAGCTTGGTGTAGCCGCCATAGGCATATTCTTGAACAATTATATTGATCACCCGCTGCTCACCTCTAAAACGCGGGTCGCTCGGGAATTCGAGATATTCCACCTTCCTGACATCAGCCGTACGCAAGCCCTCCATTTCCCCTTTCGACGCTTCAAGATAATTGATGAATACAGCCACATTACCTCCTGCATTGTCGGTAACGGCATCACTTACCGGATTTATCCGTATCTGGGGTATTGCCATCTGCCGTAACAGGTCCACGGCATTCTGCGAAGCGTTCTTTTGCTTACCGGTAGGGATATATGTGGTTGATATCGGTGAAGTGCGCTGCATCTGCGCTTCCACCACCACCTCGTCAAGATTCTTGGTTCTGACTGAATCCTTATCAGCTGATTGTGCCACTGCCAGCAAAGGTATAGAAGCTAAACATGCAAGTAGCGCAAAAGGAATATTCATGTATTTCATACGTACTATTTATCGATTGGATTACAATATAT
>CAMWOD010000011.1 GCA_947175715.1 uncultured Porphyromonadaceae bacterium | reverse complement strand
GTGTCACCAAGGCCATTCAGGACGCTCTCAACTCTCCGCTGCTCAAGTTTCGCAACATACTCGGCTCGAAGAAGCTGCTTTTCAACCTTTACTTCAGCCGCGACGCCGAGAAGAAATTTGCCATGGAGGAGGTATCGGAGCTCACCACATTCGTCACCGAAATCCAGGATGTCGACGTTATCTGGGGTGTGGCATTCGATGAATCGCTCGGCGATAAGGTAAAAATCACAATCCTTGCCGCAGGCTTTGACGACCGTACAACACAGATGCCCCGCAAAGAGCCGCAACACACCAGCTTCTTCGACCGCAAGAAAGCTCCCGCTCCACCCACCGACGAGGAGAAAATCGACCGCATGAGCCAAGAGTACGGAGCAGGCAAGATTGAAAAAATGCGCCAGGAGAAGGAGGTGAACCGCTACATCATCCTCACCCCCGAGCAGTTTGACGATGACACTGTGCTCGAAACACTCGAAAACGTGCCTACTTTCAACCGCGACCGCCGCATAGTGGAGCAAGTGCGCTCGCAGGCCAACGACTCGCGCTCACAGGCTTCCGCTACACAGCGTCAGGCCACTGCCGACTATCCTGCCAACAACCCGGCTCAGGATGCATCGCAGCCCGAAAACGACAACACCCCCCCGGCCAACGTTATCGACTTCACTCTGTAAACCGCTATAAGCTTTCAATCAATGCATAAGACACTGCTTATCTTACTATTCATTGTGCCCCTGATGTGGTCGTGTGGCGGAAGTTCCGCCGACTCATCTGACTCCGATACGATTGCCAAGAAAACCGCACTCGACTCCCTGTCATATCTCGAAGGTCGGCTTAGCGGCCTTGAAACCAATCTTAGCATAGAGAGGGCTTTAAATGAAGTACCCGACTCCATCAAGTCATACTACGACAAAAATCAATATATAATCGGCCTTAGATCGGCAATGGCAGTTGATACCACGTCACCTACAAGCCTGTATGTGATGATGCAGACCGCACAGATGTTCTTAAACTATAGTTTTATCCCCAATTCCAACTATGCTCCAATCGACTATGACATATTCCTCACACAATTTACCGATGAGCTTATGTCAACCACGGTGGATGAGGGAACACTTATAGCAAAGAGTCAGGAAATGACCTCACTTATAGATCGAATAAGCAAGTCCAATTCCGCGCAGCTGCAGAATGTAGGTGTGGAAATCTCCACATTGATGGGGCAAGTAGCAGGCTTAAGTATGGCATACGAAATTAATCAAAACAATTCTATGCCCGATGCGCCAAAAATCGACAAAAAAGATGCGCTCAAAGGAGTTGAGCAATACATCGCTCTGCGTCCTCGCTCGGTAGGATTTCAGATGGGATTCATCTACGGGTTGCACAACCTGACTGATATAATGACCTACCGCCAGCACAAAATCTATCTCAGTATCAACGATTTCGCCGATGCCTATATTGAGGCATTCAATGAGACTGGTGTAACCAACGAGACATTAGACAATGTGCGCCAAAAGCTGAGTGACCTCCTTAACCGCCAACTCCAAAACTTAGCTGACGCTACAAGCAATTGAGCTGATGAAAAAGGATAAATCGGCCGGAGCAATCAAAACCAATGTGGCACGCCTGCTCGATAAGGCCAAGATACCTTACGAGCTGGTGCCATACGAGGTTGACGAAAACGACCTCGCAGCCACGCACATAGCCGAGCAGCTGGGAGAGGACATCAAGTGCGTGTTCAAAACCCTTGTACTCCGGGGTGAGCGCAACGGCCTGATGGTGTGTGTGGTGCCGGGCGATGCCACTGTCGACCTCAAGAAAGCCGCCAAAGCCGCCGGCGACAAAAAAGTGGAGATGATAGCCATGAAGGAGCTGCTGCCACTCACCGGCTACATACGCGGCGGTTGCTCACCCATAGGCATGAAGAAACCATATCCCACTTTTTTCCACTCCACAGCGCTTGATTTCGACCGGATATACGTAAGCGCAGGACAGCGCGGAGTGCAACTATACATCGACCCTCAGCAACTCATCAACTATGTAGGAGCCCAAGTGGCCGACCTGATAATATGAATACCTTCGGCAAGCTTTATTCGTTCACATCGTTCGGCGAATCGCACGGAGTCGCCATCGGTGGTGTAATCGACGGTATACCTCCGCGATGCAGCATCGATCTCGACCGTGTACAGCTTGAGCTCGACCGCCGCCGCCCGGGACAGTCGTCGGTTACTACCCAACGCAGCGAGTCAGATCGCCTGAACATATTGTCGGGTCTTTACAACGGCCTCACCACCGGTACTCCAATAGGGTTTGTAGTGCAAAATAGCGATTACCATTCGCGCGACTATTCCACTCTGGAGCGCCTATATCGCCCATCGCATGCCGACTACACGTATCAGGCCAAATATGGCATCCGCGACCCACGAGGGGGTGGACGATCATCGGCCCGCGAGAATATAGCCCGTGTGGTGGCCGGTGCCTTCGCACGCCAGGTGCTTGAGTGCGAGGGTATCAAGATTTATGCCTACACATCGCAGGTGGGCAATATCAGACTACATAGCGACTACACTCGCTATAACCCCGACCTTATTGACAACAACGCCGTGCGCTGCCCTCACCCCGAGGCCGCCCAGCTGATGATCGACCTCATCAACAATGTGAAATCGAAGGGTGACACCGTTGGTGGCGTGGTGACGTGTGTTATCAAGGGAGCGCCGAGCGGACTTGGCGAACCGATTTACGACAAATTGCAGGCGATGCTGGCCTCGGCGATGCTGTCAATCAATGCAGCCAAGGGCTTCGACTATGGCATGGGCTTCGAGGGGTGCTCACAGCTCGGCTCGGAAATGATCGACAACTTCCGCCCCGGCCCCACTACATCGTCCAATCACTCAGGAGGCATACAGGGGGGTATCTCCACCGGATGCCAGGATATATACTTCCGCGTGGCATTCAAGCCGGTTGCTACCTTGCTGCAGCCTGTCGACACCATCGACATAGACGGTAATCCGGCCACGCTGCACATGACCGGGCGTCACGACCCATGCGTGCTGCCTCGTGCTGTGCCTGTGGTTGAGGCCATGGCATGCTGCGTGATGCTCGATGCCCTGCTACAACGCCGTGCACGCCAATGAACGGCTTCTACAAAGATTACGCCGACTTCCTTGCCGAGCACTTCCCGGGGAAGATGCAGAAACTTGCCATCAATGCGGGTCTGAGCTGTCCCAACCGCGACGGCACGATAGGGCACGGAGGGTGTTGCTATTGCGTCAACTCCTCATTTGTGCCTCGTTACTGCCACCCGACTGATTCGGTCACAACTCAGATTGACAAGGGGATACAATTTTTCGGCAAGAAATACCCTCAAATGCGCTATCTGGGATATTTCCAGGCCTATACCAACACCAACGCCGGATTAAAGCACCTTGTCGACCTATATGACGAAGCTCTAAACCATCCGATGGTCGACGGCATTATCATAGGCACGCGCCCCGACTGCATGCCTCAGCAACTACTGTCGATACTCGGCCAGTGGCACCATAGCGGACGCTGGGTGATGATAGAATACGGAGCTGAAACACGACGCGACGACACGCTACAACGCATCAACCGATGCCACACATGGGCCGACGTGGTCAATGCCGTGATTCGCACCCATAGCGCAGGAATACCAGTAGGATTGCACCTTATAGCAGGTCTTCCCGGCGAAACCCTCGACGATGCTCTTGAATCGGTCGACGCGGCAATATCACTACCAATCGACACTATCAAATTGCATCAGCTGCAGGTGCTCCGAGGGTCAAAGCTGGCCAGCGATATCGCTACCGGCCGCGAATCGGTGACTCAATTCACTCTCGACCAGTATATCGATTTGTGCGCCGAAATAGTGCGACGCACCCCAGGGCATATAGCTATCGACCGATTTTTAGCCTCTGCACCCCCGGCGATGGTGATTTCACCTCATTGGAACCTCAAGAATTATCAGTTTGCTCACATGCTAAACCGCCGTCTCTCCAATAGTTGAAAAGACGGCGGTAGCGGGTTAATAAAGTGGGCTCTTATTTCAGCAGGTCGGGACGCAATCGCTTGGTGCGCTCCACGCTCTGCTCGTGGCGCCATGCATCGATCTTGGCCTGATGCCCCGAGAGTAATATCTCGGGTACATCCCACCCCTTATAGGTGGCCGGGCGTGTATAGATCGGTGGCGCCAGCAGGTTGTCCTGGAATGAGTCGGTAAGCGCCGACTGCTCGTCGCCGATGGCCCCGGGGATGAGGCGCACTATGGCGTCGGTGATAATTACAGCCGGGAGCTCGCCGCCGGTGAGCACATAGTCGCCGATCGAAATCTCGCGGGTGATCAGGTGCTCGCGGATGCGGTGGTCAATACCCTTGTAGTGACCACACAGGATTATGATGTTGTGCAGCATCGACATCTCATTGGCCATGCTCTGATTGAGCACGTCGCCATCGGGGGCGGTGAAAATCACTTCATCGTAGTCGCGCTGCGATTTCAACTCAGTGATGGCACGGTCCACGGGTTCAATCTGCATCACCATCCCAGCCTCGCCACCGAAGGGGTAATCGTCGACCTTACGGTAGCGGTTGGTGGTCCAGTCGCGCAGGTTATGGACATGTATTTCAGCCAGACCCTTGTCCTGGGCTCGCTTGAGTATCGAGCAGTTGAGCGGCGACTCAAGCATTTCGGGGAGTACTGTGAGGATGTCGATTCTCATCTTACTATTTTATGAGCACTTTAGAGGCCGAAGTGGCTGTGCGTACTATATATACGTTGCCTGCGGCCGGGATGGTAACGGGTATGCCCTGGAGGTTGTAGAATGTGGCGTCGGCGGGGATTGCGTCGGCTGCGATCTCGTCCACACCGTCGTTCTGCCCCTCGTAGCGGGCCGAGATTACGGGCGACCAGTCGGTGGTTTTCTTTCCAGCAGCGGTGACATAGGTGCCTCGCACGCGCATATAGTAGGTCTTCCCCTTCTCAAGGGTCTTGCCCATCGAGCCGGCCTTGTTGCGTGAGTGCCATGTGGGTATATCGGTTGTTTCCTGCACGAAGCGTGAACCTACAGCCTCTTTGTTGTCGAGCTGGATGGTGATCTGCGACAAGCCCTCGGTGGGGGTTACCTGAATGAAATCGTCTTCGTAGAACACGCCTCCATCGGCCGGATAGGCGATTGTGGTGGGCTCGGCGGCAACCTCAGCGGTGGTGAAGAGTATGTCGTCGGTGGCAGTGGGTATGCCCCCCAGCTCATAGCCAAGTCGCAGGTAGTAGGTGGTGTAGCTCGACAGTGTGTACTTAGGCACCAGGTAAGAGCCTCCCTTGGCCTGCTCGTTGAGAATCACGTCGTTGAACTCGCTATCGCGGGCTATGATTACGTTGACGTCGCGGTCAGCGATGCTCCACTTAACCTCTACAGTCAAGGGTACGTCGGTCTGGCTCATCACGGGTGAGGTAACCTCAAGACGAGTAAGACTGAATGAACGGGTGGCCGATACGCCATCATTGGCCGACACTCCCTGTGAGAGCACACGCCAGTAGTAGGTGGTGTTGACATCAAGGCCGGGTATCATCGTAGAGGGGCAGGTGGTGCCGTTGACCATCTTTGAGCTCAACATCTTGGTGAAATCTTTGTCGAGCGCTACCTCTACCACATAGTGTGAAGCCTTGTCAACGCCCTGCCAAGAGAACTCGAAGGGGTATTCCACCACTGAGTTGTCGGCGGGAGCGATGAGCTGTGGTGCGTCAAGGTCAACGGGAGCACGGCCGGCGAATGCTGCCGTATACTCGTTGCCGTAGCGGTCGAGGATGCACACGCCATAGTTGTACGAGCCCATCCACCTCTCGGGGATAGTGAAAGAGTTGGTGTAAGTTGTACCTACGAGATATTCGGCCGAAGCGTCAAAGTTCTCTATGGGGAAAGCTGCCGGGTAAGCGTAGACAGTGTAGCGCACATTGTCTACACCATCCCATGTGAGCTGGTTGCCATTGCGCACGATATTCTGTACCATGCCCTGCTTGGGAGCGGCAATCCATGTCATTGCGGGCACGAGTGCAGGGGTATTGAACACGCGGTTGAGCAGATAGTGACCAAATTTAGCACCGTGCGAAGTGTATACATTCTTCACCGAGTACCATATAGTGCCGGGGTGCTCCTCCTCGCAGTTGCGGTTGAGGCGAATCTCCTCCACCATCTTATCCCACTCGTCAGTGCCACCCGACATGTCAGAGTTGCCGTGGCTTATATACATGTGACGGCCGAACTTCTGTGCGGCCTGATACCACCAGGGAGTGATTTTACCGTAGTCCGACCATGCGCCGATACGCCAGTATACCTGAGGCGACAGATAGTCGAGTGAGTTGCGCGACAGCCATGCCAATGGATCGGAGAAGATGCCGCTATACTGCCAGTCGCTCCCTGCGGGGCATGGGGGCAGACCGTATTTCGATGCCACAGCACCGCTTGTTGCCGCAACACCGGCGGGCGATACGCCGAAGCGCACCCAAGGTTTTGTCTCCTTGACGGTAGCGTAGACGTCGGCTATCATCTGATTTACATTCTCGCGACGCCAGTCGGCGATAGAGAGTGTGCCTCCTGCAGCTTTGTAAGCGTTGTAGAGGTCGCCGTCGTGCTCGTTAGTTGTGCCCGACAGATAGAAGTAGTCGTCGAAGAGCAAGCCATCGACATCGTAGTTGGCCACGATTTCACGAGTTACGTCGCAGATGCGCTGACGCACCTCGGGGAGGCCGGGATTGAGTATCGACGCTGTACCCGACGAAGTGGTGACATCCATCACCCAATCGGGGTGGTCTTTGCGGTAATCACCGGGGAGGCCCGACCATTGTCCGGCTACCGATTCGAAGCGGTAGGGATTGATCCAGGCGTGGCACTCCATGCCGCGCTTGTGGCACTCGGCCACAACCCACTCCAGGGGATCCCAACCGGGCTCCATCCCGCGGGTCTCAACCAGGTCGGACGACCAAGGCTCGTAGCTCGACTTATAGAAAGCGTCGCAACGTGAACGCACCTGAAGGTTGATAGCGTTGAAATTGTTTACTTGCAGTGAGTCAAGCATTTTAGTCATCGAGTCCTTTTGGCGTTGTATTTGCGATGTACTGCCTGTGGTTGTAATGACATTGGATGGCCAGTCGATGCGCCACACAGTGGCAACCCAGGCCGAGCGCATCTCACGCTTCTGCGGAGCGTCGCCATTAATCGCCATCATGGGCAGTGCCAGCAACGATGCCAGCACAGATAATGTTAACTTCTTGATTTGCATTGTGTTTTATGGATTATTGTTAGTTGTCCGTTTTTAGCTCACAAAAGTAACGCAAAAATTTGTTAACTATTCCTAATTAATCGCATAATAACATAAATCCATGACCCCCTCATCCCCCAAAGAATCTTTACTTTCTATTCCATTATTTGATGTATGCCCTTTTATAACTGCTTTCCCGCCTAATCATGGCAACCTCTTCCATAGTGTCTTACTTTTTTGAGCAGAAAAGCAATGGCTCCCGATGCAGCAAAAGCTGTCGGGAGCCAAGATTGGGTTGATAGTTATGTTGGATGTCTATTCTATCAGTCAGCGAAGCGCTGGATGGAAGGATCGATGAAGTCGACCACTTCAATCTCAAACACGAGTGTGGTGTTGGGGCCAATGCCTCCCTGAGGCGCTCCATTGATGCCGTAGGCCAGGTCGCCAGGGATGTAAAGCAGGGCCTTGCCTCCCTTGCCAAGCAGTTGCAGACCTTCGCCAAAGCCCTTAACCACATTCTGAACATTGAATGAAACGGGCTCGCCATTGGATGAGTCAAATACCTTGCCGTCAGTGAACTTACCAGTGTAAATCACCGATACCTGACCGTTGTAAGGCACTTTGTCACCCTCACCGGGCTCGATGATTTCATAAACAAGACCCGATTCCGAAGTTTTCAGATTGGGATTGGCAGCCTTAGCGTCGGCTATAGCCTTCAGGCCGGCATTCTTATTGGCTACGGCTACGGGATCCTTCTGACGCTCGATGTCGCGGCGGCGCATCTTCTCCTCCTGAATGCGGGTGAGCATAAACTGGAATTCGCCAGCTACCTTGGACATCTCCTCAGGAGCGATCGAATCCTTAAGGAACTCGTTGGTGAAAACCTTGATAAATGTGTCGATGTCAATAGGGGCTGCACTGTTCTGCTGAAGCATGAACTGAAGCATCTGCGTACCCTGCATGAAGCCGGTAAGATAGCTTTCGCTGGTGGTATCGGTCTTGAGGGCGCGCACCATACCGCGGATGAACTCCTCCTTGTTGAACGAGTTGCGTGCTGAGTCAGGAAGGCTATTCAGATAGTAGTTGAGCTGCATATTGTTCTGCATACCGTAAGCCTTACCAGCAAGCTGGCTCACTGAGTCGCGGAAGCTATCGCTTTCGAACAAGCCCTTTTCCTCATCGTTAGTTTTGTTGCTGTTACATGATGCTACGCCGAGCATCATAGCTGCGGCTGCGCAAATCATCAATAGTTTTTTCATCGTTATGTTGTGTTGATTGGTTTGTATATACTATATACACGCAAATCACACCGACTACAGGCCGATGTGGTTTGCGCGGAATAAGTTGTAGTGCTTACTTGCCGAGCACTTTTAACAGCTCAACGTCGAAGATCAGTGTGGAGTTGGGACCTATCACACCGCCTGCGCCGTTGGGGCCGTAAGCGAGCTGCGAGGGGATAAACAGACGCCACTTCGAGCCGGCCTTCATGAGCTGCAGGGCCTCAACCCATCCGGGTATCACCTGTGTCACGCCGAATGTGGCGGGAACGCCGCGATCTACCGACGAGTCAAATACCGTGCCGTCAATCAGCTTGCCGGTGTAGTGTACTTCCACCTGGTCCTGAGCTGTAGGCTGCGGGCCGTCCCCCTCGGTGAGCACTTCGTATTGCAGACCTGAAGGGAGAGTGGTCACTTCCACACGCTTGCCGTTCTCGGCCAGGAAAGCCTCGCCGGCCTGCTTGTTGATTTCTCCCATCTTGGCGGCCTCGGCCTGCTGCTTAGCCTCAAGATCGGTGAAATATTTACGTATCTCCTCCTTGGCCTCGTCGTAGGTCATCTTGGGTGTTACCCCGTTCATCACGGCGGCTACACCGTCGGCGAAGTCTTGAATATTGATTTGCTGAATGCCCGACGAGCGGAAATTGTTGCCCATGCTCAGCCCTAAAGCGTAGCTGATACGGTCAAGATTGTTGTTTTCCATATCTTTATTATTTTTTTTGTCTTGCGAAAACGACTGCAAAGGTAGGGCAATTAAGCCCAATATCGCCAATCCTTTCCACAAAAAATGTTTAACTTTCGACATATATACTTTTTCTTCTTGAATTTTGAATGTTATCGCAGGTTTTTGACCCGTCGGTGAGATAACGCACAAAATTAAGCAAAAGTTCGATAACATCAAAAAGTGGGGCGCGACCACATCGTCGGGAAACGCGCCTCACCGGGAATATATAGCGAATGAGAGGTTGCCATTCACTTTTGCTATTATAACCATCTTCCCCCCTCAAAAGTTTAGGTTGATCAGCCTCGAGACGTCGGTCAATAGAATGTAGAGATAGATTTGTGGGGTGGTGTGTGGGATAATCGCAATTTTTTTGTAAGTTTGCAGCTTGATAGCAATTAACCTACCAAACAGAGATTAATCGATAAAAATACTACAGAGAAATGGCTGAGATAAAGTGCGTGGGCATACTCACCTCGGGAGGTGACGCTCCTGGCATGAATGCTGCGATACGTGCGGTGACACGTTCGGCGATTTATAGCGGTTTTAAGGTAAAAGGTATTTACCGTGGCTACCGCGGACTGATCACCGATGAGATAGTTGACTTCAAAACCCAAAATGTGTCAAACATCATACAGATGGGCGGCACAATACTTAAAACGGCCCGCTGCAAGGAGTTCCAGACTCCAGAAGGACGTCAGCTGGCTTACGACATACTGCGCCGTCACGAGATCGACGCTCTGGTGGTGATAGGTGGCGACGGCTCTCTGACTGGAGCGCGCATATTTGCCAACGAGTTCAATTTCCCGATCATCGGATTGCCGGGTACAATCGACAACGATCTCTACGGCACCGACACCACCATAGGCTACGACACGGCGCTTAACACCATAATGCAGTGTGTCGACAAGATACGCGACACCGCCACAAGCCACGAGCGCCTATTCTTCATCGAGGTGATGGGCCGCGACGCCGGCTTCCTCGCCCTCAACGGCGCTATAGCCTCTGGAGCCGAGGCTGCCATCATCCCCGAGATTTCAACCGAGGTCGACCAGTTGGCTGAACTGATACAGAACGGATTCCGCAAGAGCAAGAACTCGTCGATAGTGCTCGTGGCCGAGAGCCCCGTCACCGGCGGTGCGATGGCCTTGGCCGATCGCGTCAACAAGGAGTATCCGGGATACGACGTGCGCGTGTCAATCCTCGGTCACCTGCAGCGAGGTGGTTCGCCCACGGCCCACGACCGCATCCTGGCGTCGCGCATGGGCGCTGCCGCTATCGATGCTCTGCTCGACGACCAGCGCAATGTGATGATAGGCGTGAAGAACGATGAGATAGTATACGTGCCCTTCACCAAGGCCATCAAAAACGACAAGCCTATCAACCGCGACCTGCTCTCAACCCTGCGCCGCCTATCGATTTAACGCCATTAAGAAGGCAATGACAGCATACAGCATCCTAAGGTTGGGGTGTACATACTTACACCCACAACCTTAGGGGCTACATCCAAGTATCATCTTACATTTTTACCAATCATATCATGAAATCATTAAAACGTTTAGTATTATCGCTATGCTTAGCGGTAGGCTCGCTGCTGAGCGCCAATGCCATCGGCTGGCCTGCCAACTACCAGGGGGTGATGCTACAGGGATTCTACTGGGACTCCTATACCTCCGAAACCAAGTGGTCAAAGCTCGAGCAGAAGGCTGACGAGTATTCGCAGTATTTTTCACTCATATGGGTGCCCAACAGCGCCAAATCGTCGGGTGGATTAGGCTACCTGCCAGTGTATTGGTTTACCAACCACTCCTCGGCGATGGGCACCGAAGCTCAGCTCCGCTCAATGATCAATACATACAAATCAAAAGGCGTAGGCATCATAGCCGACGTGGTAATCAACCACCGCGTGGGCGTGTCAAACTGGACCAACTTCCCCCGCGAGACCTGGAACGGCGTAACCTACCAGATAGGTCTTGACGGTATATGCAGCGACGACGAGGTGGCCAATCAGTCGGGCCAACCCAAGCCTACCGGCGCACGCGACACCGGCGACGGCTATGCCGCCGGCCGCGACCTCGACCACACCAACGCCAACGTGCAGGAAAATTGCAAGGCCTACACCAAGTGCCTGCTTGAGGAGTATGGCTACGCCGGTTTCCGCTACGACTACTGCAAGGGCTATTCGGGCCAATACAATAAAATGTACAATCAGTACTCTAAACCCACTTACAGCGTGGGCGAGTACTGGGACGGCTCTTACGACGCCCTCAAGACATGGATCGAATCGACTGGCAAAGAGTCGGCAGCATTCGACTTCGCATTCAAGTATGCCGTAAACAACGCATTCTCAGCCAACGACATGACCCGCCTGGTATGGAAAGCCAACGGCAATACCGATCAGCCCGCCGGGCTGATACACTACGGCTACGCACAGCTGGCCGTGACCTTCATCGACAACCACGACACCTACCGCGACAGCAACAAGTTTAACGGCAACGTATTGGCCGCCAACGCATTTATGCTCTGCTCGCCCGGCACACCGTGTGTGTTTCTACCCCACTACAACGCTTATACATCGTCAATACAACAGCTCATCAAGGTGCGCAACGCAGTGGGTGTGCACAACATGAGCCCCGTGAAAGTGCTCCAGAGCAGCCGCGACTGCTATATGGCCGAAGTGACCGGCACCAAAGGCACATTGGTAGTGAAAATAGGCTCGGCCATGGCCTCACCCGCAGGCTACACCAATGCCGACATCAAAGCCTCGGGCACCGACTACTGCGTGTGGACCAAAGTAGGCGTTTCGCCTAACCCGAATCCCGATCCTGATCCCGATCCAAACCCCGATCCCCAAAGCGTCACCGTATATTGGGACAACTCCGCAGCCCAGTGGGCAACACCTTACATCCACTATTGGGGTGGCAGCGAGTCGACTTGGCCCGGAGTGGCAATGACGCGCCACGAGGGTGATGTGTGGGTATACAAATGCCCCACAGGCACCACCGGCTGCCTCTTCAACGCAGGCAACGGAGACGCCACCAAGACTCCGGACTTCGTAGCCATTAATGGCCATATTTACAACCAGAGCGGCGACCAGGGCGTTTACGGCAACACTCCCGACCCCGATAAATACCCCACCACTCTATACATGATTGGTAACGTCAACGGCAGCGCATGGGGCACCACCGACGACGTAGCCGTAGCCGCCAAAGGTGACAACGGAATTTACACCTACGACGTGACATTCGACGACGCAGGCAACGGTTCGGGATATTTCGCCTTCATCACCGTCACAGGCACTGACTGGGATTCGGAGGTCAACACCGGCGACCGCTACGGCGCACCCGCCAAAGATACACGAATCACCGTGGGCACACCTCAGCCCGTAGCCCTCTACGCCGCAGGAGTCAACGCCTCGGCATCAGAGTCATGGATGATAGCCCCCGGCCGATACAGCGTCAAGGTCGACCTTAAGTCAATGCAGATCACCGTGGGCAACAGCGGCGTCGAGAATGTAGCCGCCGATGCCAACTCACCCGTAGAATACTACAACCTGCAAGGCATCCGCGTCGACAACCCCGCGAGCGGCAACATCTACATCCGCCGCCAGGGCACATCAGCCACCAAGATCCGCCTCTGATCCCCACCCCGCGATAAAAAATAACACACCATAGCCCCGCAGCCGAGAGCCCCCTCTCGGCTGCGCTTTTGTTAGCCAGCCGCAGCCCCCTCACCTGCCCCCTAAATCCATCACC
>CAMWOD010000010.1 GCA_947175715.1 uncultured Porphyromonadaceae bacterium | reverse complement strand
GTACTTGTACGTGAGTTCACGAATGCCGATTCGGCTATTCCCAGACCGTCGGCATATATCACTTCATCGGTATTATTATAAATTGTGAAGTATGTGTCGCGTATACCACCCGTCGAGGTCGCATTTAGCGAGCCCGTGGCATATATCTCTCCAAAAAGCAAGGAATTTGAATCGTTATAGAAAAACCATTTTAGATCCAGCGTGCAGTCGCCAGTTATTTCCTGTGACGGCAAGGTGGCTCGGAGTGTGCGTTCTACCTCGGTGCCATCTTTTTGCTTATAACGTACTGTGGCTGTAGCCTGAATATCGTACAATCCGGCAGGCAGGCGATAGGGATCGTACTGTGGCAACGCTTGCGCCCCTTTTACGCCTGTGTTTATCTCGGTATACTCTATCTTACCTGATAAAACAGGTGTACCTACGGGTATTTCGTCGGGGAAAGTGCTGAGTACCGACACATTATGATAGTCGGCCATTGTTCCCTCATTGTCGATGCAACTTGTCGTTGTCAAAGCCCATATCGCAATTATTATGAAAGTGATATATTTCATCTTATCGTTATAATTTATTATAGTCGTAAATTAAGCTCCATACCGAAATATGGGGATGAATAGCGGCGTTGCACCACGCCATAACGCTCGTAGTCGGGCGTGATTGACACCAATCGGTTGACGTACAGTGCCACAGCGATACGGTCGTTCCAAAATTTCTTGGTAGCTTTGATGTTGAATGTAGTGGCCAGTGGAACCGTCCGACGCTCAAATGCCGTGGGAGAATATGTGCGCACAAGATGCTTTAGGTAGGGGTCATTGACAAGGTCGGGTGTGTAAGGGTGCACTACCATGTCAGGACCCATATAGTGGGTAGGAATACCAGTGCGCTCAAGACTTTGGTTTGATGTAAGCCACAAATTCTGTACCGACACTGAGAAGTTCAGCCCCAACCGAGGCACGTCGGTATCGAACGTGAAGT
Organism: uncultured Porphyromonadaceae bacterium; assembly: GCA_947175715.1. Taxonomy (GTDB): domain Bacteria; phylum Bacteroidota; class Bacteroidia; order Bacteroidales; family Muribaculaceae; genus JAJPXC01. The sequence continues at coordinate 12,726 of CAMWOD010000010.1, read as the reverse complement.
TGGTATTGACGCTCTGATAGCGGTTGCCGTCATCGTCATCGTAGAGCCCCACATACTGCAGCTCCTTACCATTGAGCACAACACCGGGTTTATACCACAGTGCCTGCGAGTTGTGGAGTGTAGTACGAAACCATGCCCCGGATATGGTGAGGCGTGTGCGAATCACCGGGAATCGCGGTGTCGACAGCGTGTATTCCACTCCTTCCTTGTCAATACGAGACCCGTTGGTAGTGTGGTTCACCACATTGAGTCGTGTCTCCACTTCGTAGGGGAGCTCTGTGACGGTAGGAGGACGATTTTCGATATAGGGGTCGAAGGCCGAAGCGTCATACTTGTGATATTCATATCGGTGCACAATCCCCGAACGACGGAAACCTTCTTTCATCCTTTCACGGAAGTAAGTCACCGACAGACGGGTACCCAGCCAGCTAAGGTCGCCACGTACCTCCCACTTGAAGTTGCGGGCAGCCCTAAGGTCATAGTTGGTAAGGTCTTCTACAAACGTGTAAACATTCATTGCCCGATACTGCTCTACGCTATGGTAGTAGTTAAGCTGCGTAAAATCAGTGTATAGCAAGTCGGGGTATAGCATTGCAGCCACCGGCATCTTAGTAAGCCAACCCACACCGCCATTGAGTTCGAGCACCATGGGAGCCGAGCACACATACCACGAAGGGAGCACCCACTTGAGGTTGACTCTCGGATCGAGATATGGCTTACCGCTGAGGGCGTAGCGTCGATCCACGTGAACAAGCTGGGTCTCGCGAAGTCCAAGCTGCAACTGCCACTGATTCCGACCTACCGATAAGTCCGTCACGTTTTCTACATAAGCCGAAACCTGGTGCATAGCCGGAATATCGGAGAAGGGCCTCGGACGGCTTGTATTGCCAGCCACCAATGGGCGGGTCAGATCGTATAAGGCGCCATTGCCGAGATTTTTACTCATATTCCACTCCAAGCCGGCCTTGAGTATATTGCCCATCGGCCCAAAGCTATAACGAGCCTGCATACTCCCCTTTATATAAGCCGTAAGTGGCTGCCCATCCATATCGTACAATGCGTCGTAAACCATCGGCAGAAAACCCACATAGTTGGGCCCGGCAATTATCGACACCGGGAGTGGGTACACTCTATTGGATGCCACGGTTTTCTCCTGATGCAGCTTATCGTGTGAGTATGTGAGACCGGTTGTAAGGGTTGCGTTGCGCCAAAATGGGTTAAGGGGAAATTGAAAATTAAGGATATTCTGCCATGAAATGCCGTTTTTGCTTGACTTGTAGAAATCGGTGGTGCCGTTGATGGTCAAGTCGGGGTCGTTATCGTCACGCTCAAAAGTACCTGTATAGTTGAGTGATGAGTTCCATGTAGCAATATATGGCGACATTGTCCACTTCCTGAGCGAACGCACCGATGCGGTGACGCGCTTGAAGTTTTCACGCTTGTCGCGGGGATCGATTTTCGAATCGAGATAATCGGCCGACACATTGAGAGTCCAGTCATCACCGGGCATTTTCAACCCTTTCCCCACATAGAATAGTTGTGACTGCATATCGGCCTTGAATCGTGCCTCCAAGCGTGTCACCCGGTTTTTACGCTTGATGTTGACAAGTCCAGAGGTGAGTTCACCATACTCCACCGACGGTATGCCGCGTACCACCTCAACTTTTTCAATATCATCGGTCGAAAGTGTACGCATATCCACACCTTTGCCCGCCGATGAGCGGTCGCTGCGAGTGCCGTCGGGCGAAATCAGCATATCGGCCGACGAATTCATCGGTACGCCATCCACCACAAATGACGCACCGAGCGAACTGGCATCGTAGTTGCTTGATGTCGAACTGTTGGCCGCTTCACGCAGTCGAAGCAAGTTGGCCGATCCCATCTCAGGGTCTTTATTGACTTGACCGGGCAATAACTCCATAAGGTCGGTGAAACTCGACGGCTGCAAGTGCTTCATAGCAGTAACATCAATCACTGAAGCACTTGTGGCACCGCGCGACTCCTGGGCCGTAACCACAACCTCGTTAAGTCTGTTCTGTACTGGCTGCAATTTGAGCTCAATCGATGCCTTTGGGGCTGCAACATCAATTTTGGCGGTTGAGGGTTGATATCCAACCATACTCACCGTTACATTCCAACGGCCAGGGACTATGTCAAGAGCTACCACGCCTTCACGGTCGGTAAGACCTCCGGCATGTAGCTCCCCTCGGGTCATGGCCACGGCGGCAAATTCCATTGCCTCGCCCGTTTCGGCATCGGTCACAGCGATGCTTACAGGCACAGCAAAGGCCGCAACGCTCACAAGGGCCGAAACAACCGTAGCAAATATTCTTTTTAAATGATTGGTCATATTATCTGAGCACAAAGGTAAATTTTGCATTTCTTATCTGAAATACTCATAATTGGGTATATAATGGCCATTCCGTAATATCCTCAATTGATAACACTATCACTTTATTATATTATCTTCGCGAAGTGTTACATCTGTTCAATCCCTACAACGACATTGCGCTGGCGATGCAACCTACACAACGGTTCACGCCCCCCCGGCAGGCCGCTTTGATTGCTCAAGCCGGGGCGCTACTGCCTTTATGGTGGGCAGCGGAGGGTGACTCAATCCTTGCACCTGAGGCATCACACGATTGGGCAAATCAGGTTAAGCAACAATTTGGTCTACAAGGAGATATATATTGTGGCGAAGGTGCCGATAAGTGCGCTCCGTGGGGATGGAGCCATGATGCCAAAAGAAGGTTTATCGCTGCCGGGGTCAGTTACGACTCGCTACCCACTGATGAGGAGCTTATGCGTCACCGCGAGCTAAGTCATCGCCGTATATCGTCGATGATTATTGACTCAATGCGCAGCGCTCTTAATTTTCCACTCCCCCCTACTCCAGTTGAGGTCTTCAACGAGGATTCTCTATGGCAGGCCATCGATATGATGGGTGGCTCGGCCATGGTAAAACTCCCGTACTCAACATCAGGCCGTGGCATAATCGACACCTCTACCAATCAAGGTCTCAATCAGTTGAGGCATTCAGCCCAGGGGATGCTACGACGGCAAGGATCGCTCATGGTTGAGAAACGGCTCGACAAGATGGTTGATTTTGCCATGCTCTATGACATAACCCATGATGGTAAAGTAGAATTTCTCGGTTATTCTTTATTTGAAACAGTTGGAGATACCTCATACTCAGGCAATAGGCTACTGCCCGACGAGGAAATACGCCTCCATTTATCGCAGTGGGTGGATATGGAGCAGCTGATGAGTGTAGAAAGTGCTCTACAGAGAGTGTTACAGCAGGTGATTGGATCTCACCATGCTGGTCCGTTAGGGGTTGACATGGTGATTTACCGCTCGGATTCAGGCTCGTTGCTGATTAATCCCTGCATCGAGGTGAATCTGCGCATGACGATGGGTGTAGTAGCACATCACCTTACCCGACATTTCTATCAAGGCTCCCCTATATGGTTAAATATCACACCTGGAACAGTAGCAAATACTGAAAAAAACATAATTCAACACCTTGTTCCCCCAAATCCCCACTTCACATTTGCCATCACCGAAAATTTGCCGTATCTTTACGCTCAATAACGGATAACCACCCAGATGAAACGGATAATTCTTTTAGCATCCCTTGCGATGGCTAAGATTGCGGCATTGGCAAGCGACACCCCGAATTTCGCTCCCGATGCCTATGACCCTAATGATTCTTCGCAGCAATGGGCTCTCGTAAATGTGTCGGTGACCTGCATCCGCGAGGAGCCGCGTCACGGAGCTGAGCTGGCGAGTCAGGCCATCATGGGGCAACCTATACGCATCACCGCAAAAGAGGGTGAATGGTACAATGTGCAAAGTCCCGAGGGGTATACCGGCTACATCATCGCCAACACCGTGGCCCCAAAAACTACTACCGAGATGATTTCATGGGCCAATTCGCCACGTGTGATTGTGAGCGAATACGGCACCACCGAAATCACAGCGCAACCCGGAGTTGACACGCCCCGAGGCCGTGTATCGGATATCACTACCGGCGGTATTCTCCAAGTAGACTCGGCAGCTTCAACAGCAAGCCATCTCGCTGTCACACTCCCCGATGGACGGCGCGGATGGATTGACAACTCACAGGTGCAAAACATTGCCCAATGGGCTGAGCAACCACTCGATGTGGAGCGCATGCTCGACTATGCCTACTCGATGGAAGGTACACCTTACTTCTGGGGAGGCACATCGCCCAAAGGGGTCGACTGCTCGGGTCTCACCCGCACAGCATATTTCACACAGGGCTGGATTATACCACGCGACGCATCGAGCCAAGCTCGCACTGGCATGCGAATCGAGGCCGATCAATGGCAATCACTCTTGCCTGGCGACCTGCTCTTCTTCGGCAACCGCGAGAAGCAGCGCGTCACCCACGTGGCGCTCCACCACCACGATGGCGAATACGTGCACTCGTCAGCAGGCCGCGTACGCCGCAACTCGGTTAATCCCGAATCGGAGGGTTATATCACTACTCCATTCCTATGGGCTGTGCGCATCATCGACCACGCAACCCCAGGTATCATACAAGTAAAAAATCATCCTTGGTATTTCACAAAGTAATCGAAACATGGATCGCCGTAATTTCCTACGTACCTCTATATTAGGCGCTGCCATAGCAGCGTCACCCATATCATTTTCGGCTTTTGGAGAGCCTGCCAAGCCCAAAGCTTCGGGACGCTCTGGCCGACTGAACCTCACTTTCTACCCCTACGAGCTGCAACTACGCCATGCCTTCAACCTGGCCCGCTCGTCGCGTACATCAACGCCAGGCGTACAGGTGCAAATCGAATACGACGGACTGGTGGGCTATGGCGAGGCTTCGATGCCTCCATACCTGGGAGAATCGATTGAATCAGTCACAAAGTTCTTGAGCAACCTCGACCTGTCACAATTCTCCGACCCATTCAGGCTTGAGGAAATACTGAAATACGTCGACTCTACCGCTCCCGACAACCGTGCGGCAAAAGCTTCGGTCGACATCGCCCTTCACGACTTGCTCGGCAAAATCATGGGTCAACCATGGTACAAAATATGGGGTCTCTCACCCGAGAAAGCACCACACACATCGTTTACCATCGGCATTGACACCGAGGATGTTGTAAGGCAGAAAGTCAAGGAGGCCGAACCCTATAAGGTGTTGAAAGTGAAGATGGGACTCGACAACGACCGCGAAACCGTAGAGGTAATCCGCTCAATGGTCGACCACCCTATATGCGTCGATGCCAACCAGGGATGGACCGACCGCAACCAAGCTCTCGAAATGTGCCACTGGCTTGCCGAACGAAACTGCCTTTTTGTCGAGCAACCATTCCCCAAGGAGATGATCGACGAAACAGCGGGGCTACGCGAGCGCTCACCACTACCTATTGTGGCCGACGAATTTTTGCAGCGCCTACCCGACGTGACTCGCGCCGCCGGTGCTTACGACGCCATCAACATCAAGCTGATGAAGTCGACAGGTCTGCACGAAGCCTACCAGATGGCAGCTACAGCCCGCGGATTGGGAATGAAAGTGATGCTCGGATGCATGACCGAAACCTCTTGCGGCATATCGGCGGCCTCACAACTCGCCCCACTGGCCGATTGGGCCGACCTCGACGGCAACCTGTTAATCTCCAACGACATCTTCGACGGCATGAAGATTGTGGATGGACGTGTCACAATACCCGACCGTCCCGGAATCGGCGCCATACCTCTGAGCGACATGGCTTGACCAAGAAGCCTACTGAGCTCGCCACACACCACCATCTCATTTACATGAAGTATTTATGAGTAAAATCACACTAAAAGTAGTATTACTCCTCTCCATACTATTGTCAGCCCTGCACATGCAGGCCGACGACCCGGTAAGCTGGTCGGGACGCGTTGAAATGACATCGGGCAACGTTGGCACAATACGACTCACCGCCGTACCCAACGATGGATTTCATTTCTATGCCTTTCCTCCCGAAGGAGGATATAACGCTCTGCAAATCAACATCACTCCACAACCCGGAATAAACATCACAGGCACACCTACGCCCAGTAAAGCGCCTGAAGTAATATATGATGACGCTTTGGGGAGCGACCTGGCACAATGGTCGTCGAAAGTGCGCTTCACAATACCATTTGAGATTACCGATGGTCAGAATCACGACATCGCCATCGCCATAAGCGGCCAGGCATGTCGCAGTGAGATGTGCGCAATGATGCGTGCATCGCTCACCGTAAAGGCCACTTACGACCCCGCCAAAGGAATCACAGAGATCTCCAGTCCTGCCTCAAAAGCAGCTCCCGAACCAGCACCGGCGCCACAACCTCCAACCACATCAACTACTCCTGCTGCAACTCCCTCAACTGACAACATAGACAACCCCACAGTCACTGTCACCATCGGCGATGAGGAGTCGGAAGATACCGTTGAGGAGGAAGTAGCGGCTCAACCTGCAGTTGATGTTAAAGCGCTGAAAGCCGCCTCTCTGCCCCAGGAACTCACCAAAGGCAACCCTCAGTGGTGGGAACCGTCGGAGACCACAGCTGCCGAGCGTACCGGCCTGTGGATGACCTTGGTTTTGGGATTTTTAGGTGGGCTCGCCGCATTGCTCACTCCTTGCGTGTGGCCTATGATACCGATGACGGTGTCATTCTTCCTCAAAAGCTCGAAAGGGTCGCGTTTCAACAGTGGAGCGATTCTTTACGGGCTGGCTATAGTGGTGATATACGTAGCTTTAGGGTTGCTCATTACAATACTTTTCGGTGCAGGCAAACTCAATGAGCTATCAACATCGGCGGTTTTCAACATTATATTTTTCGCCATACTGGTGATTTTCGCCATTTCATTTTTTGGCGCATTTGAAATCAAGCTTCCCGCCAGATGGTCAAACGCCATCGACTCCAAGGCCGAAACCACCACAGGTATTATTAGCATCTTCTTCATGGCCTTTACACTTGCGCTGGTATCATTCTCGTGCACCGGCCCAATAATTGGCACACTCCTCGTGGCCACAGCCGCCGAGGGTGAGATACTTGGCCCGGCAATAGGCATGGGGGGCTTCGCACTGGGGCTCGCACTTCCGTTCACACTGTGCGCCCTGTTCCCAGGCATGCTCAGGTCGATGCCAAAGTCGGGAGGATGGCTCAACTCCGTGAAAGTCATCTTAGGCTTTATCGAACTGATACTCTCACTCAAATTCCTATCCGTGGCCGATATGGCCTACGGCTGGCACATACTCGACCGCGAGGTATTCCTGTCGCTCTGGATTGTGCTGTTCATACTGATGGGCATGTACCTGCTGGGCAAACTTCGCTTCTCACACGACTCACAGCGCGATCATGTAGGAGTTGGCTCGTTCATGCTGGCACTGCTGCCGCTATCGTTCGCCGTTTACCTCATCCCCGGCTTGTGGGGAGCGCCGCTGAAAGCCGCAAGCGCCTTTGTGCCCCCACTCACTACTCAGGATTTCAACCTTTACGCCCACTCCCAGGAGTTTGTGGAATTTGACGACTATACCAGCGGCATGGAGTATGCACGCGAACATAATATGCCGGTACTCATCGACTTCTCGGGCTACGGATGCGTCAATTGCCGCAAAATGGAAGAAGCCGTTATAAACACCGACGACGTGCACTCATTCATAGCCGAGAACTTTGTGGTAATCAAGCTGATGGTCGATGCCAAGACACCCCTGGCCCAGCCTATTACTGTGACAACCGACAATGGACAGATAACGCTCGAAACCGTTGGCGACAAGTGGATGTTCCTCCAAAATTACAAGTTTGGGGCCTCAACACAGCCTTACTACGTGATTCTCGACAACAACGGCTCACTGATGAACGAACCTACCAGCTTCCATGAATCACCCGAGCGATTTATGACATACCTACAGCAAGGTCTCGAAAACTATAATATCCTTAAATAAACCCCAATGATTGGTCTACATAAACCACTGAACGTCAGCGCCACATTGACTATGCTACTTATAGCGGCATGGTGTGCGCTGACCACGGCCTGCAGCTCAGGGCAAGTGGTAGTAGAGCCCAATTTACCCGTCAACGGTATCGACATATCATCGCACAACGGCAAAATCGACTTTGAAGCTGTACGCGCCGATAGTATCGACTTTGTGATCATAAAAGCTACTGAGGGGTCTACATTCAAGGACCCGGCATTCCACACCAACCACACCAACGCCCTCAAAGCCGGCCTGAAAGTCGGCGCATACCACTTTTTCCGCTTCGAAACCAACGGACAGCAACAGGCGCTCAACCTTATCAAGGCCGTGCGCGGCCGTCACCTCGACTTGCCGATAATCATCGACATCGAGGAGTGGGGTAATCCCGAGCCATGCCCAACCCCTGAAATTATGGGACGACTGCGCGAAATGATCAGCTACCTTGAGTCGCAAGGCTACCCCGTGATGATTTACACCAACCGCGATGGCTATGAACGCTTTGTCGAAAACCAACTCGAGCGTGTACCCCTGTGGTTATGCTCATTTGACAACCCTCCGCTGCCGAGCAATAACGACCGTGTGACCTTGTGGCAATATTCACATCGCGGGAGCGTCAACGGCATCGAAGGGGATGTCGATCGCAATGCATTCATGGGGCAGCGCCATGAGTATATAGAATGGCTCAACTCATTGTCATTTCCTCCACAATATTATGACTGATTTCACGTTAATAGTATTAGCGTGACTGCGACCATAGCGGCGCACCGCCATTAAGAAACAACACACAGATATGACCAATCGATTACACAAATCATTGATATACCGCATATTCACATTAATAATAGGACTTGTAGCGCTGGCTGCTCCACAGCTCAGTGCTTTCTCCGTTGACACTTATGCTCCGTCGTCGGTGCTCAATACCGGCCACTGGGTGAAAGTGAGTGTCACCAATTCGGGGATGTATCGCATCTCGGCGGCCGACCTGCGCTCATGGGGCTTTGCCGACCCGTCGAAAGTACGCGTATATGGCTACGGTGGAGGACGTATTTCCGATGTGCTCTCACGCGGCAACTACATCGACGACCTACCACAGGTGCAATCGGTCAGCACTTCTTCGGGTGTCTTTTTCTACGCTGTGGGAGTGGAGTCGTGGACTCAATCAGCCACCTACCGCTTCGTCCACAACCTTAACCCATTCACGCAAGTAGGATATTACTATCTCACCGACAGCGACGCCCCATTGCGCACAATACCCGAATCGAATGGAGCAGCACCCGACGACGATGATGCCTACTACAATTACTTCCACGACAGGATATATCACGAAAAAGACCTCGTGTCGTTGAGTCTCACCGGCCATTATCTGCTGGGGGAGGATTTCCGCTATACACCTTCGCAGACATTCACATTCAACCTCATCGACCGTTTCACCGAAAACTCATCACAAGTGTGGATGCAAGTGGGATTTGCCGCAAAAACTTATGGATCAAGCTCTCACCTGTCATTTACCGCCAACGGCACCAAACTCTGGACCGCTTCAGCCGACGACATAAAGGCTTCATCGTCGTCGGCCTACATTTTCGGCTCAGAGACCACAACACGCAAGGAATTTGATCTTAGCGGCGATAAGCTTCAGCTTGGCATCGCACACTCATCATCGGCTACCATACATGAGGCACGCCTCGACTACATCGCCATCAACTACCCCCGACAGCTGAAACTCCGCAACGGATACCTGCAATTTTGGCTCAACCAGTCATCATTCTCCCTATCGTCTACGACAGCATCAACCCGCGTATGGGATGTGACTGACCCGCTCAATATCACCGGCCTCACCGGCCGCAACGCCAAGTACACCAACGAATACACAGGTCAGCGCAGCTACGTGGCCTGGGATGACAACGCAACACTACCCTCCCCCAAGTTCGTGAGCAATGTAAACAACCAGGACCTGCACTCGCTGCCTACACCCGAGATGGTAATCTTCACCCTGCCCGAGTGGCAGTCGCAGGCCGAGAGGCTGGCTCAACTGCACATCGACCGCGACTCGATGGCCGTGGCAGTGATCAACGTTAACGATGTCTACAACGAATTTTCGTCAGGCTCACCCGATCCCGGCGCCTTCCGCCGTCTGCTCAAGATGTTCTACGACCGCGGCAACGCATCTAAAGAGTCTACCAAGCTGAAATACGCCATACTCATGGGGCGCTCGATATTCGACAATCGCCGACTCACAGCCAACTCAGGCACCGTCATCTACCCCACCATGCCCTCATGGCAGTCTAATACCGGCCTTGACGAGAACGACTCATTCACCACCGACGATTTCTTCGGATTTCTTGCCGACGGCTCAGGCTCGGCGCCTGGTGCTTCGCAGCTCGACATTGCTGTAGGCCGCATGCCCGTACGCTCGCTCGAAGATGCGCGCAACGCTGTTGACAAGTTAGTGCAATACTACGACGCCATGCCCAAGGGCGCGTGGAAAAACCGTGTCATGCTCATTTCCGACGACGAAGACCGCGGACAGCACATGACACAGACCGAGCGATTATACCAAGCCCTGCTCGGCACCCAATACGGCTCGGAGCTGATGGTTGACAAAATCTATATCGACGCATACGACAAGGTGAGCAACGGCTATCCCGGAGCCCGCGCCGACATGTTCCGCCTGCTCGACGAGGGTGTGTGGTGGTGGAACTATGTAGGTCACGCCAACATGTCGGGCTGGACACACGAGCAATTCCTCACCAGCAACGACTTAAATCAGATGTATTACCGTCGCTACCCCATCCTATATGCCGCCACTTGCGACTTCCTGCGCTGGGACCAGGCCAACATCAGTGGAGCCGAAATAATGTGGCAGACCCAGGGTGGTGGTGTCATTGCAGCCATTTCGGCAACACGACCTGTATATATAAGCGACAACGGACAGCTCACCGCACAGATGGGCGCTCAGATAGCCAAACGTGGCAGCGATGGTCAATTCCAGCGCCTGGGCGACATATACCGCAACGCCAAGAATGGACTGAAAAACAACTCCAACAAGCTTCGCTACGTGTTCATGGGCGACCCTGCAATGCGCATGACTATCCCTGCCAACCGCATCCGCATCAATTCGATCAACGGATCTCCGGTTGACCCCGCCGATCCGCCCACCATCATGGCTCGCCAGGAGGTGATCGTCGAGGGTGAAATCATCGACCCTCATGGCAAACTGCTACCCAACTTCAATGGACTACTGTCGACAGTACTTTACGACGCAGAGCACTCCACCACAAGCCACGGCTGGGGCGAAGGCACCGAAGTAACGTTTGAGCAGCAAGGCACACGCCTTTACGCCGGCAACGACTCCATCACCTCGGGTAAATTCAGAATTAAGATAGCGATGCCCTCGGAGATAGCTCATAACTTCCGCCCGGCCGCTCTCAACATGTATGCCTACACCAACCAAGGTGACGAAGCCATCAGCTGCATGCGCGATCTATATGTGTACGGCACCGACCAGAATGCCGCTACCGACACAATCCCCCCTGTGATTGAGTCGATTTACCTCAACCACCACACATTCGCCAACGGCCAGACAATCAACGAGTCGCCAATGCTATTGGCATCAATATCCGACAACCGCGGCCTCAACCTGTCGCAAGCCGGCATCGGACACCAGATGACCCTTTATCTTGACGAAACCACAACGATTACCGACGTGTCTAAGCACTACTCCCCCAATGCCGACGGCACAATCGGTGGCACTATAGCATACCCACTCGAGAATCTCATGGAAGGCGCTCACACACTCAAGCTGAGAATATGGGACACATCGTTCAACTTTGCTGAGCAAACCCTTGAGTTCTTCGTGGAGAAAGGTCGCTCACCCGTAATATACGACATATACTCCGACGCCAATCCAGCATCGGTTGAAGCCAACTTCTATCTCGTTCACGATCGTCCCGATGCCCAGGTGACAGTCACCGTCACCATCTACAACCTGCTTGGAGCCGAGATATGGAGCACCACCACATCAGGTCGTAGCGACATGTTCACTTCCATACCTGTGAAATGGGACCTTACAAGCCACTCGGGCAACCGTGTCAACCGAGGTATCTACCTCTACAAGGCATCAATCACCACCGATGGTGAAAAGCACGACACTGCCACCCGCAAGATAGCCGTCACCGCCCCTTGACGGCTATCGGGGTACACAACCTCTCAACCCCTCAACCCCAATTATTTATTAACAATTTTCAATTGTTATTAAGCCGCATTTTTTGTAATTTCGCGGAGATAACCACATTATTACACTTAGGATGCAACACTCACGCCAACGCCAACGAGAATTTCTGCCCGAACCTACACTTCGTAGGCTGCCGTGGTACCTGGCGTATGTGAACTTGCTCCACTCACGCCATGTAGAGTACGTGTCGTCAACTCAGATAGCCAAGGAAATCAACGTCGACTCATCGCAAATAGCCAAGGATCTCTCATTCCTCAGCATCAAGGGGAAAACGCGCATAGGCTACGAAGTAAACTCGCTAAAAGAGGAGCTTGAGTATTTTCTTGGCTTCCGCGAGCGTCACAACGCAGTGATGGTAGGCGTGGGAAGCCTCGGTGCAGCCCTGATTCAGGACTCCGGTCTGTCGCGCTACGGCCTCAACATCGTAGCCGGCTTTGACATCGACCCGACGATCGTAGGCACTCACATACATGGAGTGCCGATTTACGACATAGCGCAGATCGACCGCCGACGCCCTGAACT
>CAMWOD010000009.1 GCA_947175715.1 uncultured Porphyromonadaceae bacterium | reverse complement strand
GAACAGAAGCACGTGCCCCATCACCACGGCAAAGATGGCGATGCCTTTCATCACGTCGAAACTCAGGTCGCGGGGCTTGGCAGTTCTCATGTAGATTGTTTTTGGATAATGCAAAGATAATCAAAAATCGCTGTATCAACCAAATTGTCGCAATTCCTTGTCGGGCGTTTCACTGTGGCTGGGGAGAGTTGCGGAGTTTGGCGGAGTGGGAGAAAATGTATAACTTTGCGCCTCGTATGGAAAAAAGTATAAATGATTACAATATTTAACCTTTGGTGCCGTTGTAATCATAGGTAAGAAAACCGAATCATTGCAATGAAAAAGATAAATTTATGCATATTGGCTATCGTGGCCATATTTTTCGCATCATGCTCAAGCCAGCGTGGATCTTTGGCCTACATGGAAGACCTTAAGCTGGCCGCCGACGGCAAAATAGTCAATGCCGAAAATTATCAGGTGAAGATAATGCCTGATGATGAGCTGCTTATCACCGTTACATCACTTGTGCCATCGGCTGCGGCCGACTATAACCTCCCCTTGGTTAATCCCGCCGTAAGGGGAGAGGATATTGTGTTGTCGCAGCAGCCCTCGCAGCAGACGTATATCGTAAACAGCGAAGGCAACATCTCTATGCCCATTCTTGGCCAGGTGCATGTGGCCGGTCTTACCACCCAGCAACTCACCCAACAGCTCGAAAAACGTATCAGCCAGGATGTTGAAGAGCCCATAGTGAGGGTGCAACTGTTGAGCTTCCGTATCAATGTGCTTGGTGAAGTCAAGACCCCCGGAGCTCAGAAGGTCGACCGCGAGCGCTACACCCTGCTCGACGCTCTGGCTGCTGCCGGCGATCTCACAGAGTATGGCGAACGTGAGAACGTGCTCCTTATACGCGAGGAGAATGGAAAAATGGAGTATCACCATTTCAACCTCAATTCGTCTAAAACCCTTGAGTCGCCTTACTTCTATCTGCGGCAGAATGACGTAATATACGTGGAGCCCAACAAGATACGCTCCGACAACTCAAAATACAATCAGTATAACGCCTACAAGATTTCAATCACTTCAACTATTGTAAGCGCATGCTCGGTGATAGCATCGCTGGTAATTGCCCTTACAGTGAAGTAATTTACAGGTCCACCCCATTAGCGGTACCCCACAATTTAGACTTAACCTCGATATGGCATATAAAAGTACTCAAAAAAGCGATTTCATTGATGTGAAATCAATAGTCAACGAGTGGATTAAAAAATGGTATTGGTTTGGCATATCCGTATTGGTGTGCGTGCTCCTGGCATTGTTTTATCTGTCAGTGCGCAAGCCAAAATACGAGGTGCGCGCCAATCTGCTGATAGCGCAGAGCGACGATAATCCGGCCTCGATGATGGGCGATCTCAGCTCACTGTTCGGTGGCAACGGCTATGTGGAGGACGAAGTGTTTATCGTCAACTCTCATGATGTGCTCAAGAAGGTGGCTATAGATATGGGCCTGAACCGCGAGCACTTTATACGTCAGGGATTCCTCAAAAATCAATTCTGCTTTAAGGATTATCCTGTGGATGTGACTGTGGCGCAGTCTATAGCCGACACCATCCGAGGCAGCCTCCTTTTCGATGTGAGGGTGAAAGCCGACGGCAAGGATAATGTGCGTGTGTTGCGCAATGCCGATAAGAAGATAGTTGACGAAGACTTCGATGGATTCCCTTACGACGTAAAGACGCCCTACGGCACATTTACCCTTGTATCAACTGACTATCTCCCCAAAGATGAGGATATCCGCACCAAAATCACTTTTATGGGGTATGACGTGGCAGCCGAGAAGCTGGCCAAGGATATCAAGGTGGATATAGCCAGTCAGAAATCCAATATGCTGCAGATGTCGATGATTACGCCCGACATCGAGTATGGTAAGGATCTGCTCAACGACATTATTTACCAATACAATATAAAGGGTATGGCCTCGAAGCGCAATCAGGCTGAACAGACCTATACCTTTATCGACCAACGACTTGACTCTATAGCCAACGAACTTAGGATGTCGGAAATAGAAGTCGAGGCGTATAAGAATGAGAATGGCATCGTCGATGTTAAGACCGAGGCGCAAGTGAGTCTTAACCGTCGCGAGAAATATGAAGCTAACCTCGTTTTGGCCGAGGCCGATCTTGAGGTTATCAATATGACAATCGCATTCCTGAAGGATCCGGCTAATGCCAACTCACTGATACCTACCGCTACAAATATGGAGCATGCCTCAGAGGCGATAGGCGATTACAACAAGATGGTGCTCGAATACATGAGACTTCAAGGAACCGCTAAGGGCAACAACCGCGCTCTTCAGACCCTTGAGGAACAGATGACGGCTATGCGTGAAAACATAGTAAGCTCTCTGATGCGCGCACGCAACCAACAGCAGATTCTTATCGCCGAAATCAAGAAGCAGGTGTCGAGCGCCGAGGCAAGCCTGGGAAATATACCTGAACAAGAGCGTCAGTTCCGCGCTGTAGAACGTCGACACAAGATTCTCGAGGAGCTTTACCTCTATCTGTTGCAACGCAAGGAGGAGACAGGCATGATGGCCGCCAACGCCCTTCCCAAGGGTGATATTATCGACCAGGCTTACGCGCTAAATGAGCCTGTGGGCTTGAAGAATAAGATGGTGCTTGTGCTGGCATTCCTGTTCGGCATGTGCATACCCCCGGTGCTTATTTACCTGAGCAATATATTCCGCAGCAAGTTCTCAACACGCGAGGAGGTGGAGAAGGTGGTTGACGTACCCATCCTTGGCGAAATATGCCTGTCGCGCTCAGCGGTTACCAATCCGCTGGTCGTGACCCCCACAAGTACCTCACCTGTGGCCGAACTGTTCCGCCTTGTGCGAGCCAACCTCAACTTCATGTTGCGCAACAAGGGAGATAAGGTGGTGCTCGTCACCTCAACATCTTCGGGCGAAGGTAAATCGTTCATATCAATCAACATGGCTGCTTCGCTCGCTCTGCTTGGCAAGAAAGTGCTATTGGTGGGAATGGATATCCGCAATCCTCAACTTGCAAGGTATCTGCATCTTACTGCTCGCTTCGGCCTCACTCAATATCTCTCGAGTGAGGATGTGAAGCTCTCCGACATATTGCTTAAAGAGCCAGTGGCCGAAAATATGGATGTAATCGTTGCCGGCCCTGTGCCCCCCAATCCGTCAGAACTCCTATGCGAGAGCGTGGTCGATGATTTTATAGATGCTGTTAAGCCCAACTACGACTACGTGATTATCGATTCGGCCCCTGTTGGCA
Source organism: uncultured Porphyromonadaceae bacterium (assembly GCA_947175715.1). Classification (GTDB taxonomy): domain Bacteria; phylum Bacteroidota; class Bacteroidia; order Bacteroidales; family Muribaculaceae; genus JAJPXC01. The sequence goes on along the minus strand of CAMWOD010000009.1, from coordinate 10,687 downwards.
TGGTGAGCGACACGTTTGCACTCGACCGTGTGGCTGATGCTACAATCTATGTGTGTCGCGCCAACTTCACCTCTATCAAGGATCTGAAATTTATCGAGACAATCCGCACTCAGGAGCGACTGAAGAATATGGCACTGATTATCAACGGTACCACTTCCACAAAGGGATACGGCTACGGTGCCGATGTCAATAAAAAACGCAAGAAAGGGGAGTGACCTGTTGACCGATGACAGCAGCACAAAGGATTTCAAAGATAACCGACGAGACTATCGTCGCTAATAAGGCTGCTGCGACTGTCAAGTCGCAGCGGTCGTATCTTGACATTCCGGCTACTGATTATCTTTGGGCTTTCGGCTTCCTGTTGACGCAATCGCTCACCGGCCTGTCGTTCTATCCGGCGATACTCATCGCACTGTTTATGATGATAGTAGCCTACCGGAGCCGTCCATACGACCTGAGCGTCATGCTGGTGTTTTGGGCCGGAGGCTATACCATCACCCGCGGAGGCTACCTCGGCTCGATGACGGCGATCTTGCTATTGGCGGTGATTTCGCTCGTGATAGTGCGTAAGTGGCCCATGCTCAAGCGTGTTTTGTGGGTGTTTATGGGGTACTTCGCTTTTATGCTTGTTATAGCCCTTCTCAGCGATGAGTCGCTAAAGGTTCAGCTGGGTATGATGCGCCCCTATGTGAGTGTAATCTATTTCCTGGTTCCAATACTCATATTTGCCAACCGCAAGTTTGATTTTGAAGAGCTGAAGCGTAAGATATTCACTTACGCTATATGCATAGCGGCGATGTATGTAATAGATTGCTATCTGCTGTGTGGCCATGTGATGCTCCCTTTTGCGGGTTTCCTTGATCCCGAGGAAATGGCGAAATTTGAGCCAAGTTGGACCAATCCCGATATCTCTCCCCTGGCCTTTTCATTTCCACGTATCGGGCCCTTCCCCATGATATTCTTCATACTGCTTATCTTCCCGCTCACCAAGAGCGTAAAGCTGCGTACGTGGCAGTGGGTTTTGGTGGTTCTGATGCTCATGGCTTGTCGCTCGGCAACGCTATTTATAGCCTTTGTGACGACTTTTGTTATATTTAAGGCTCGAGGAAAATGGTTGGTGATATACTTAGCTGGTGTAGTGGTTGGGGTCATGGCGCTTTCGGCGGTGGATGATGCTGTTGATGGCGAGCTTCGCGTTAACTCCACTATCAATCAGTTTGCGATATTGAAGCCTAATGCGTCGGATGAGGAGCTGGCTGAGTTTGGTACCGGCCGAATGGCGCAGTTTATACCTAAATTTGCCCTGCTGCAATCATATAACCGCGAGTGGATAGGGTTCGGATTTCTTGATCCTACAAAGTCTACCGCACATAAATACATGATATCCAATGCGCTATATGATAGTATTTGGGATATAGACGAAGTGGCGACAGGAGTTGAAGTCACGCAGCTTCAAACTATCCTCGATATGGGCTATCTGGGACTCATAGTGCAGACATTGGTCTATTTCGGGCTGTACTTCGTCATTAGGAAGCAGAAGTATTCCAAGTATTACTTGTGTACCATTGTGTGTGCGTCGATCAGCGGTCTTGGAGGTAATGGAGGCCTATACCTACCTTACTCGCTCCTTCCTATAGGATTGCTTGTTGGTGGAATACTCCTTGCCAATAAGCCGCAACGCGATGCTGTGGCCGCCCGGGCGTTGCCATAATGTTAAAAAATCGTAATACTCTGTGTCGCACGTTGATAATAAACGGATAGCCAAGAATACTGCCTTCCTCTATGTGAGGATGCTGCTGTCGTCGGCAATATCGCTGTATACCTCACGCGTGGTACTCGACACCTTAGGGGTTCGTGACTTCGGTATCTACAATCTTGTGGGTGGTATAGTCACCATCCTGGCATTTCTCAACGGCACGATGTCGATGGCCACGATGCGCTTTCTCAACTACGAGATGGGGCTCGACAACCCCGATCGGCTTAAGGGTACATTTGGCACATCGCTGTCAATTCATGCTTTAATTGCGGTAATAATCGTGATAGCTGCGGAGACTGTGGGCCTGTGGTATGTCAATAACGAACTTGTCATAGAGCCGCAGCGATTGGTAGCCGCCAACTGGGTATATCAATTCTCGATACTTACTACAGTAGTCACTGTGATGCAGATACCGTTTACGGCAGCCATAATGGCTCATGAGAAGATGAATGTGTATGCATATATCTCGCTATGCTACAACTTTCTGAAGCTGATTATCGCATTGCTGCTGGTGTGGATACCGTCGTTCGACAACCTGATTGTCTACGGGTTCTTATTCATGCTGATTTCATCTATAATAGGACTGTCGTATCTATGGTATTCTGTGGCCAAATTCAGAGAGTGCCGTGGCCGACCGCGATTTGATCGGGGTCAGGCCAAGAAGATGCTTAAGTACTCAGGGTGGGATGTATTTGGCAACCTCGCATATACTTCGCGTGTGCAAGGGGCGAATATAATACTTAATAACTTCGGAGGCACAGTGCTCAATGCCGCTGCAGCCATCACAACACAGGTAGTAGGCACGCTACAATATTTTGCCCAGTCGGTGATCTCAGCTTTCCGTCCGCAGGTAGTTCAGCTGTACGCACGCAAGGAATATGATGACATGCTCAGGTTGCTTTACAATGCTGGCAAATTTGCCTCGTTGCTCATGGCCCTTGCAGTCGTCCCGGTGTTTGTGGAGATGCCTTCACTGTTGAGTATTTGGCTTAAGGATGTGCCTGATTGGACGGTGACGTTCTGCCGGTTGTGTCTGCTCACTGCAATCGGGGAGCTGCTTAAGATGTCGGTCGACATGGGTATACATGCCACAGGGCGCATTTTCCGCCTGAGCTTTATCACTGGGGCGATGCTTATACTTGAGTTGCCTGCAATGTATTTCTTGCTCAAATATTATCAATGGCCACCTGTGGTCTACGCCATTCATTTGGGGTGGATATTTGTCATCGTTTTTGCTGAGACGCTGATATTGAAGCATCAATTGAGCGAGTTCTCGATAATGAGGTTCTGGCGGACGTCGGCCATCAAGCCTGCGTTGGTGCTCGCTGCGGTGCTGATAGGTTGCATGCGCCTGGAGCCATATGTAGGGCAGAGTTTTGGCGCGTTCGTTGTGATTGGGGTTGTATCGACGGTAGTTATCTTAAGTGTGAGCTACGTGCTGTGTCTCGACGCATCGACCCGACGCACAATCCGCGATAAGATATCAGCAAAGATTCACCGCTAAATCATGCGGAATAAGCGCACAGAGGGGTATGCCGACTTAATGCGCACCCACACTATCGCCATTACAAGTGATATGGCGAAAACTAAAACCGGAGCAAGCAGCGACAGGTAGTCGTAAACATGAATCCAAGTGCGAAGCACTGTGCCCGGTATTACGTGAAATACATAAATATATCCTGAATATTTGGCTCCTATGACAGGGAGCACTGTGTTGCGTCCCAGCATCGGGAAACGTATGGCCAACATCAGGAGAGCGGCAGCCAGCATCGGCGCGCCCACAGGGAGGTCAAACTGCGCCTGGGGTACCATGCCCATGTGGTGAATGCGCATCAACATCTGCACCACTACCATTGTAACTGCCAGCAGAATGCCTAAAAAGATTACTGATGGCGATGTGAGCCATCCTTTGGTATGATTAAGCTGATACTCATAAATCCAGCGCCCGATCAACATACACGGTATACCTATAGTGAGGAAATTTCGTACCAATGGATATGGTGTGTCGGAATATCCCGATAGAAGCGCCGCATACAACATTACCACCAGGAAGAAGGCTATAAGCGGTTTGCTCCACAGTTTCCAATGTTCAAAGGCCCACATCGCTATTACGGCATATATTGCAGCTAAGAGGTACCATAGGTGAAAGATTGCCGTTACTTCATTGAAAATAAACAATTTGCCTAATTCCGACGTGACGGGGCCATGCCAGCGTACCTGCTCGATAAGCACATCAAGATGTCCGGTCACAGCATACCACGCCACCTCAAATATCGCATAAAGTACTACTGCAAACCCCGTGAGGCATAGCAGGCGCTTTACCTGATGCTTTACTCTACCTCGACGGTATGTGAGCACGAAGTAAAAGCCCGTAATCATGAAGAATAGCGGCACGGCGAGGCGAGTCAGAGCGTTGAAGGCAAAAGAGGCTCGCCCTACACCGTCGTCGGTCACCACATAGCCGTAGTGCAGCACTACTACCAGGAATGCAGCTATGCATTTCAGGGTGTCGATGGCGTAGTGTCGTTCGGAGGAGGGCCTTGAGGGCGGTGTCGATTCACACATTTACTGATACTTGTTGAGCAGTGAGAGTATGCGGTTGATTTGCGTGGACGGGGCGTATCGTTGCTCAAATTCGCGGGCTATAGCATCAAGTTTTTCCTGCGATGGTGGGTTGTTGAGGAGTTTTGCCATGCTGGCGGCCATGGCGGCGTCATCTTCGCAAGGCTCATAGTATTCAAGCATCTCGCAAGTGACTTCGGGGAGCGACTCGGAGCGCGACGACACCACAGGGCATCGCCACATCGCTGCCTCTATAGGTGGGTAGCCAAAACCCTCGCGGCTCGACGATGTGATGTAGAGCGACGCATGTTGGTAAAGCCATGAAATCTGGCTGTCGGAGAGGTCGTGCAGCTGTATTATGCGGTCGTTGAGATGATGCTCTTCGATGAATGGCACTGCCTCGTTGAGCCAGTGCTCGGTAGGGCGTCCCACCACCACCAGCTTGTGGGGAAACTCCGAGGCGATTCTTGCGAATGCCCGGAGCGATGTCATAATATTTTTATAGGAGTGCAACGCATTGACCCATAGGATATATGGTTGCGATATTTTCTTGTCCAACCCTTCGGCTTGCGGTGGAGCGAGCTCTACGCTGTTGTACACCACGTGAAGCTTGGAGGTGTCGGTGTCAGGGAAAAATTTGATTATATCGTTGCGGGTGAACTCGGAGATGGGCATTATCAGGTCGGCGTTGACAAGGTGAGGGCCGTAGAAGTTTCGACCGATTTCCATCCATTCTTTCGACATTTTCATCCCCTTAAGATCATGCACGAATACGGCTTTGCGGTAGGGAAGCTTCATGGTGGCAAAGTCGCGAAACTCGTCGGCAATCACTACCCACTGTGTATCGCTTGCAGCTGCGAGGCGTAGTCCTATCTTATATGAAAGTCGTTTAAGCCACCCCATCGCACGCAAGGGCTTGGGCACGGTAAGCGACCGCAGCCTCAGTCCAGGCAGCTCTTTCTCGAAGTGGCGGCGCAACTTATGGCTTACCACCACCGTGACTTCACCCTTCAATTCGTCGGGCAGGTTGCGAAGTATGCGCAACGAGTGTATCGGTATGCTGGTAAGAAGCGTTTCGGGCCTTACAAACGATAGGTCGTAAAGTATTCGTGACATTGTAGGTCAATCGTTTATGGAGTTTGAAGCAGAGAGTTATAACGACGTTCGTCGTTGATTATCTCAAGTCCGCGGCGGTAAATGTCCTGTGTGGGATTAATCACCTTGAAGTAGGTCGAGGTTTCGAATAAGTCGCGGCCAATCACGGCTTTGACTATGTTCTCAAGCAGAGGACGACTCACCTGGTAGTCGGAGTCGTTGTATTCCACGCCTTCGTTGACTCCACGCTGCACCAATTGCTGCATCATGTCGGGAGTAGCTTTGAAGTTGTCGAGAAATGCCTGCTCGTTGGGATATGTTTTACGTAGTTCTTTACGGTTCTGGTCAACGTAGGTGATGCAGTATTGATTGATTACACCCTTAGCCATGAGTGAGCGGTAGTAGCGGGTGTATTGTGTAGTGTCCATCGGCACGAACTCATCGGGCATTATGCCTCCGCCTCCATACACTGTGCGTCCATTGCGCAGAGTGTGGTACACTTGTGTGGTGTCGAGATTGATTTTATTTACGTCAAACCATTCGCCCGATTCGTAGCGGTTGAGCATATCTTCGCCGTAATCCTCGGAGTGCCCCTCCTCGTAGGGCTTCTGAATACAACGTCCTGAAGGGGTATAATAGCGCGATGTGGTGATTTTCACCATCGAGCCGTCGGGGAATGGCATTGGCCTCTGCACAAGTCCTTTGCCAAATGTGCGTCGGCCTACGATAACGCCTCGGTCGTGGTCTTGGATGGCTCCTGACGCAATTTCACTGGCCGATGCTGAGTATTGGTTTACAAGAACTACGAGCCTGCCCTTGAAGTCGCCGCCACGACGGGCGCGCACTTCAAATGGCTCTTGGGCGCGGCCTTGGGTGAAGACTATCATGTCGTAGAAGTTGAGGAAGTGCTCGGCGAGTGCTGTAGAGCTGCCCAGCAGGCCGCCTCCATTGTCCTGCAGGTCGAGGATCAGGTTGACCATTCCCTCTTTTTTGAGCTGCTTCATTGCTTTCTCGATTTCATCGGGTGTGGTTTCGGCGAATCTCGACAGGCGGATATAGCCGGTAGTTGGGTCGGCCATATACGCAGCGTCAACACTGTAGATGGGTATGTCGTCGCGCACCACGCGGAATGTCATTGGATCTTTTTGGCCGCGGCGCAGCACTTTGAGGTCAACCACTGTGCCCTTGGGGCCGCGGAGTGTGCGTAGGATGTCGGAGTTTTTGAGTTTCACACCCGAGATGGCGGTATCGTTGGCCGAAAGTATGCGGTCGCCCGCCAGAATGCCTACTTTCTCTGAAGGACCACCCGAGGTGGTCTGTATTACGAAGAGGGTGTCGTTAAGCATGTTAAATTGTATGCCAATGCCCGAGAAGTTGCCTTGTAGGGGTTGGGTCATCTCCTTGGTTTCCTCGGGGTTGGTGTATGTGGAGTGGGGGTCAAGTTCCTTGAGCATGGCCACGATACCGTCTTCCACAATTTTGTCGGCATCGACCGAATCGACGTAGAAGCGGTCGATGATGGCGAAGGCATAACGCAGCTTGTCGCTGGGTGAGAATTCACGCTCGGCCCTTATTACTAAAGATGCGAGAATGCCGATGATGGCGAAAAAGATTGTTTTTTTCATATTCGTTGTGATTAAAATAAGGTTGCGCGCTACGGAATAAATTGTGTTGCATCATAGCCGTGACGCCTGAGGTCGCGCACCATCGATGAGCTCACCATCGAAAGCTCGGGTAGGGCGGCGAGCATTACTGTATCGATGCCAAGCACCTTGAGGTTGATATCGGCAAGTGTGCGCTCGTACTCAAAATCGGCCACGGTGCGTACGCCCCGCAGCAGGGCTGTAGCTCCATATCGGCGTGCAGTGTCGGCTGTGAGGTCGGTGTAACTGATTACATCGATTGGCGTCCCGGGTTCAAAAGCCTGGCGTATAGACTCTAAGCGTTGAGCGGTGGGCGTACCTGAGGGCTTGTCGGCGTTGACGCCCACGGCAATTATTATCCGGTCAAACAGCTTTAACCCACGATCGACTATGGATTTATGGCCGATGGTGAATGGGTCGAAAGTGCCTGCGAAAAGCGCTATTCGCTCCTGAGCCGGGGATGCAGTATTATTCTTTGTCGATTTCTGAGTCATCTTCTACTACGAGGTTGTCGATGATAAAGTTTTGGCGGTCGGGGGTGTTCTTACCCATGTAAAATTCCAGTAACTCGGCTACGTTGTCTTCCTTGCGCAGGGTGACACGGTCGGCTCGCATATTGGGGCCTATGAAGTCGCGGAATTCCTCGGGTGAAATCTCACCAAGACCTTTGAATCGGGTTATTTCGGCATTACTACCCAGTCGCTCAATGGCTTGGCGGCGTTCTTCGTCGGTGTAGCAATACGTTGTGCCCTCTTTGTCAAGACCCTTCTTGGAGTTGCCGCGCCGCTTGGACAAGCGCTTGTCACACACACGGAACAGTGGGGTTTGGAGTATGTATACGTGCCCTTTCTTGATCAGATCGGGGAAAAATTGTAGGAAGAATGTGAGCAGTAGCAGGCGTATATGCGCTCCGTCGACATCGGCATCAGTGGCTATGATCACGTTGTTGTAGCGGAGTCCCTCGATACCTTCCTCAATGTTGAGCGCGGCCTGCAACAGGTTGAATTCCTCATTCTTATACACCACAACCTGGGTTTCGCCATAGGTGTTGAGGGGCTTGCCACGGAGTGAAAAGACGGCCTGGGTGCGCACATCGCGTATTGTGGTGATCGAGCCGGTGGCCGAGTCACCCTCGGTGATGAAGATCGACGATTTGAGTTTCATCTCCTCGTCACCTTTCACGTCGTTGAGGTGAATGTTGCAGTCAAGGAGCTTGCGATTGTGCAGGTTTACCTTCTTTGCGCGTTCCTTGGCGATTTTGGTGATACCGGCCATGGCTTTGCGCTCTTTCTCGCTCTCTTGAATCTTCTTTAGTATTGTATCAGCTACTTCGGTGTTTTTGTGAAGGTAGTTGTCAAGCTCTTTTTTGAGGAAGTCGCTGATATATTTGGCCACTGTTGGGCCTTCGGGACCCATATCTCGCGAGCCAAGGCGCGTTTTTGTCTGTGATTCAAATACTGGTTCCTCCACCTTGATGGCGATCGCGGCTATCATGCCATTGCGTATGTCGCCGTACTCAAAGTTGCGGCCATAGTGCTCCTTGAGGGTGCGGGCCACTGAGTCCTTGAAAGCTGCCTGGTGTGTGCCTCCGTTGGTGGTGTGCTGGCCGTTGACAAATGAGTAGTACTCCTCACCATACTGATTGGCGTGGGTGATAACTACTTCAATGTCATCTCCTTTTAAGTGTATTGGGGGATAGATGGGCTCTTTGGTGATGTTCTCGCGCAGCAAGTCAAGCAGGCCGTTGCGCGATGAATATTTCTTGCCGTTGAGCAGCATCTGGAGGCCAGTGTTGAGGAATGTGTAGTTTTTGATTAGTGTCTCTACGTAGTCCTCATGATACACGTAGTTGCGGAATATTGTGGGGTCGGGCACGAACTGTACCATGGTGCCGTTGGCCTCGTCGGTTGTTGTAAGGGCCGATTCATCAATAAGGAGGCCCTTCTCAAATCGTGCGCTCTTGGCCTGTCCGTCGCGGATGGAGCGTATCACAAACGATGTGGAGAGGGCGTTTACGGCCTTTATGCCCACGCCGTTGAGTCCTACCGACTTCTTGAACGCCTTTGAGTCGTATTTGCCGCCTGTATTCATCTTTGAGGCTACATCGACTACTTTGCCCAGAGGGATGCCACGGCCAAAGTCGCGCACAGTCACCTGCCCGTCGGGGGTGATGTCGACAAGTATCTGCTTGCCAAATCCCATCATGTGCTCGTCAATGGCGTTGTCGAGCACTTCCTTGAGCAGCACGTATATACCGTCGTCAGGATCGGAACCGTCGCCGAGCTTGCCTATATACATGCCGGGGCGGCGCCGTATATGCTCCTGCCATTCAAGTGTGATAATGGCGTCCTCGCCATAGTTTATGTCGTTGCTTTCGCCAGATGTTGTGAGGTCTAATTCGTCAGACATTAAATGTTTTCGTCGTTATTTTATTGAATTTAAGGTAATTTTTCGCCAATTCGGGCATAGCGGAAGCCTAATGCTTCGAGCTCCTGGCGATTGTAGATATTTCGACCATCCACTATAGCTGGATTGCGCATGGTATTTTTTACGGCCTCCCAGTCGGGCATGCGGAATTGTCGCCACTCAGTCATCAGTGCAACTGCATCGGCGCCTTTGGCGGCGTCGTATAGATCCCGGCAATATGTCACACTGTCGCCAATGCGTCGTCGGCATTCGTCCATAGCTATCGGGTCGAACACCCTTACCGTTGCGCCGGCTTTAAGTAGCAGGTCTATAGTGACAAGCGACGGGGCTTCACGCATATCGTCAGTTTCGGGCTTAAAAGCCAAGCCGAGCACCGCTATGACTTTTCCGTTGAGGTCGCCGAGCATTTCAACGAGCTTGCGGTAAACGATGGATTTCTGGCGCTCGTTGACGCGCTCCACGGCTTCAATTACCTCCATGTCGGTACCATGCTCATGGGCGGTGTGAATTAGCGCCTTGACATCTTTTGGAAAGCACGAGCCTCCGTAGCCGCAGCCAGCATATAAGAACCGCTTGCCGATACGGTCGTCAGTGCCTATGCCTTTGCGTACAGAGTCGACATCAGCCCCCACAAGTTCGCAGAGAGAGGCTATGTCGTTCATAAACGATATGCGGGTGGCGAGCATGGCGTTGGCGGCGTATTTTGTCATCTCGGCCGATGGAATGTCCATGAATATCACACGGAAATTCTGTATCAGGAATGGCTGGTAGAGACGTGTCATAACCTCGCGGGCTTTGTCGCTCTCTACCCCTACAACTACACGGTCGGGCGACATGAAATCTTTAATGGCCGACCCTTCTTTGAGAAACTCGGGATTGGATGCGACATCAAATTCCACATCAACACCGCGCTTGTCAAGTTCTTCGCGTATCACCGCCTTAACCTTTTGAGCAGTGCCAACAGGTACGGTCGACTTGGTGACTAAGATGGTGTATTTCTTTATGTTCCGTCCGAAAGTACGTGCCACATCGAGCACATAGCTCAGATCGGCACTGCCATCTTCGTCGGGTGGGGTGCCCACGGCCGAAAATACTACATCGACCTTGTCGATGGTGTCGGCAAGGGATGTTGAAAAGGCAAGGCGGCCGTATGCCACATTGCTCTTTACGAGCTCGTCAAGTACGGGCTCATAGATCGGTATCT